>DPSW01000293.1:7246-21217 GCA_003527145.1 Clostridiaceae bacterium
TGGAGAGTAAATACTTGCCTTGCCCTTATTGTTCACAAGCTCATCCAGTTCAGCTTTGGCTGCGGCGGAATTTGATTCCAGAGCACGGATATCATCTTGGGACACTCCTTGGTTCAATATATCCAGACTATACTGAGCTATATGCACAGCTTGTTCAGCCTTGATGAGCTCCCCTTCTGAAGCAGCCAGGATTGCTCCGGCGTCTTTTATATCCTTTTCTGCAGCACCTCCGTTATCGTACAATACTTTAAGCTTCTCACAGCTGTCCTGCTTGTTTTTGTAATCCTGCAAGGCTGCTTCCATAACCGCCTGTGCTTGCTTTAACTCCGCCTCAGCCAGCTTCACATGCTCAGGCTTTATACTGCTCCTGAGGCTTTGAAGCTGTGCATTGGAAGCATTGTACATGGCTTCCGCTCTTCTTATTGCATAATTTAAATCCTCCGGAGAAAGCTTCAGGAGCACCGAACCCTCCTTAACCACATCTCCTTCTTTTACATTGGTTTCATCAATAAAGCCTTGCAGCTTACCATATACTTCGATGCGATTTTCCGCTTCCACTTTACCCTGCAATTCTATAATCTCTTTTAAGTTCCCTTTCCGTACAGCTTCAACCCTGACCTCTGCTGCGTTCATGCCGATAACGGCGATCACTGCAATTATTCCTGCAAAAGAAATGAACAGCCATCTTAGAATATTCTTTTTATACATAATCTTATTCGGCATATATATACCCCCCACAAATCCCATTAGTTCAGCTTTCTCTATTTTTCAGCACTTCCACCATATCTAGACCGGATACGTTCTTCTTGTTGGCATTTAATGCAAGAACTGTGAATACAAAAACACTCAAGCAGGTTATTGCATATGTTCTTGGGCTGATTATAACTTCAAGTGCAAACAGCTCATTACTGAACAGTTGAGCCAGAAAATTGCACATGGCTCTTCCAAACAGCATACCTGGAATAAGAGATATGATACCTACCATCATGTTTTCTCTGAATATTATGCTTTCTATCTCTCTCTCCGTATACCCCAATACTTTGAGGGAAGCCAGCTCCCTTCCTCTTTCCATAATATTTATTACTGTCGTGTTAAAAATAATAGAAAAGCCCATAATTGTACCAAAGAAAATCATAAAGCCTATAAAAGTATACATCAGATCCAAAAACTCCATAAAATCATTATATCCGTCTACTCTTGAATCCACCGTTTTTACACCGGGCATATCAAAAAGCTCCTTTAAAATTGCTTCTTTGTCCCCGGCTTTTACACTCATAAGTGCACCTGTGGCAAATATTCCTTCTTTTGTAAGCCTTCCAAGCTCTTCTATATTCATATAGCAGTTAAACCCTGCATATTGCTTAACTACTCCTGCAACCTGAATATCCTTCTCCTGTATACTTTTCAAGTGCAGCTTCACTTTTACAGTATCACCGGGCCTGATGTCCAGCTTTTCAGCTATGGAGTGCGCTACCAGCAAGCCGCTTTCCGGCACCTTTACCGGTGCTCCTGTATCATCTATGAGATGGCAGAAGCTATTTTCTTTCATAATACCAACTGCAATGCTGTCTTCTTTCCTCCAGCCGTTATTTATATCAATAGGTATCTCCAAAATCGGTTCTACCTTGCGCACACCCTCTAAGTTCTGCAGTTCTAGAGCGTCATAGTAAGAGGAAGGCCGGGAAAACATAATCTTGTAATCTTGTTTTTGAAATACAAAAAAACTTTGATGCAGTATATATTTTATGCTGTCCATAAAAAAGAGGGATACCATAAAGAACATAATGGTTGCCATCATCCCTGCAATAGTGAATGATGTCCTTGCCCGACTTCTGAATATATTTCTTATACTCATCTTCCATCCGAAATGCAGCCTTTTCCATATGAAGCTCACTTTTTCAAGGAAGATGCGCTTTCCGATTTTAGGAGCTTCCGACCTCATTGCCTCCGCAGGCTCTATGCTAAGCACCCGTTTAGCAGAGCCGTAGCCTGCCAGCAAACAGAAGCTTACACTTAAGAGCACCCCAATAATCAACAGGTTCCAATATATTTTTATCTCCATAACAGGAATACTAAATATCTGATTATAGATACGGGTCAATCTGGTGCCTATAAAAATACCGGTAAAAACACCGGGTATGGCTCCCACCAATGCAATCAATAGAGAGTACAGTATATAATGGAGGAGTATCCTTGAGTTTGTATATCCTATTGCTTTCATCACTCCTATGAGGGTCCTTTGATTGCTTATTATTCTTCTTTGCATTATATAAATAATTGTGGCCGCCACCGTGAGAAAGAGTGCCGGAAACATAAACGCAATTTTCTCCAGTTCGGACAACTCGTTGTCCACCATTGCACAACTAAGCTGATCCTTCCTTTTTATTCCGGCATTAAAACCGTAAGGCTTAAGGACATCTTCCAGTTTATCTATGACCGAATCTGCCTTTACCCCCTCCTTAAATGCAACATGAACCTCATTATACATATTACCCATGCCCAATATGCTTGCTGCCGCAGATTCCTTTATGTATACGACACCAAATCTCTCCGGGGACGGAGATACCTCTGTGGAGGATTTCATCGCATATATAAACTCGGGGCTATCTACAACTCCATCAACGTTGAACTCATAGGTTTTAAAATTGATTATTGCTTTTACTTTACTGCCCTTTTTCAATCTATAAAACTCTGCAAATTTTCTGTTTACCAGGCATGAGTTTTGATCGTTTTTGTTAAAATAGCTTCCCGACTTAAAAACCAATTTATTTATGGAGGGCTGGGCCTCATCCGGCAGAGAAATGAGCCTTATAGTAACTCTTTTGTCATTTCCCATATCGGCTCCCACATCTATAGAAATCCTTCCGATTGCATCCTTTAATCCTTCTTTTTCTTTTATTTGGCTTATCCCTGCCGAAGAAATGCTTTGCACCTTAGCATAATAGTCCAAAAAACTATATCTCTCATAGTACTCTTCAACAGAGTTCTTAAGATTCTGATATGACATATAAGAAGCTGAAAACATGGCTATACCTGCAAACACTACCGCTGCAGCAGCAATAAACTGTCNNTTTGACTTCATTATTTCCCTCAAGAGCATCCTATTAAGCTTTTTCATGAAATCACCACTCAATCAAATCAGGATCTGCAGGATTACTGTTTATGTAGTTTTCTACGATCTCGCCACTTCTCATCTTTATGACCCGCTGCGCCATAGCTGCTATAGGCTGATTATGAGTAATAATTATCACCGTCTTGCCTGTGTTTTTATTTATGCCTTGAAGCAGCTTTAACACAAGCTTGC
This sequence comes from Clostridiaceae bacterium, assembly GCA_003527145.1. Classification (GTDB taxonomy): domain Bacteria; phylum Bacillota; class Clostridia; order Lutisporales; family Lutisporaceae; genus Lutispora. The sequence continues at coordinate 10,551 of DPSW01000293.1, forward strand.
CTGTGGTATAGTCAAGTGCTCCGGTTGGCTCATCGCAAAGAAGCACATCCGGATTTTTGGCTACTGCCCTGGCTATAGCAACTCTCTGCTGTTCTCCTCCGCTCATTTGGGCTGGAAAGTGCTCCATTCTATCCCTTAATCCCACATTTTCAAGTACAGACTCAACATTTAAGGGATTTTCCGATATCTCAGCGGCCAGCTCCACATTTTCTCTCGCAGTAAGATTAGGCATAAGATTATAAAACTGAAAAATGAAGCCGATGCTCTTCCTCCTGAAAAAGGTAAGCTGATTTTCATTATATCGGCTTATATCAGTTCCTTGGAAAAATACCTGCCCTGAGGTAGCAGCATCCATACCCCCCAAGATATTGAGGAGAGTGCTTTTGCCGGAACCGCTTGGCCCCAAAACCACTACCAGCTCCCCGCACCTTATATCAAACACTGCTTCCTTTAGTGCTTTAACCTCAACCTCACCCATTTTATAGCTTTTCGATACATTTTCCAGATGGAATATTGGATCGTTAATCATAAGCACACCCCCGAAATAATCAATCCAGAAGTCTTTCCAGTTTCGAAATAAATTTGCTTGTCAGGCATTCCATTGTATTGCTGTCTACGCCCAACACTCTTTGAATGACAAATTGAACTCCTCGTACTCTCTTTAAATACTCTTCCTTATCCTCCAAATAGATATTTACATCTCCCAGATAATGAGAACCGGTCATCAGAAATTCAACAACCTCGTCAGGGTATTCAAGGTCAAACAGCTTTTCTTGAATCCCTTGCTTGACAATATTTACAACCAGAGGAACTGTATACTCAACGAACTTTTTTTCCACTTTCTCGTGCAGGTCCATGTTGCCCTTTGTATGAAGATAGGAAATCACACCTTCATTATTTTCAATCAATTCCAGGCCTTTTTCTAAAACCAGCTCTATTTTTTCCCTTGTGCCCAGCTTTTCATGTTTTGCTATCTCTGTGATCCCAGCCATAGATTCATCAAGAAATTTCTCAACAATTGCGTTAAATACATCATCTTTGGATTTAAAGTAGTAATAAAAGGTGCCTTGCGCAACACCGATGCTCTTTACAATATCGCTGACGGCCGTGTTGCTGAAGCCTTTCTCATTGAACAGCCTTTCAGCCGCTTTTATTATTTCGATCCTTCTCTCTTCAGGATCCTTGCTTATTCTAGCCATTTGTTTTCTCCCCTGCTTAATTGTATTGACTGATACCAGTCAATACAATTATATATTATCGACTGACATCAGTCAATAGCAAATATCAATGAGATATCAGGTTCGGGGGCATATATATGCCCCGCTTAAATCCGCTTCTCAAACTCTTCGATGAATTGGCGCCTTGATATGGTATATTGGGATTTGGTATTCATCTTGTCTAAGTAGTCCCTATCTCCCCAATCTTTCTTTTCTATATAATATTGCTTGGATATCTGCCAGAAATCCTGAGGGAAGAGAAAGAAGGGCACCAAAACCTTTAGCTCATCATTGCTGACGGCACTTACTTCATTATAGCCCTCTATTATATACAGTGCTCTGTCTATGTCCCAACCGGTCTTTTTCATATTTCTGATTATCAGGCTGCCCAGATCATGTATCCTCACATCAATGGCGCAGTAATCGAAATCCAGAACATACAGCTTTCCGTCAAAGGATTGTATAAGATTATGATGTGCATAATCATGATGTATAAAGCCACGCTCTTCCTCCGCTTTATTAACCAGGGCTTCATAGGGTGAATCAGAAAGAAGCTTTAGTGCTCTGCTCCCATCCTCCAGACACATATCAACAAAGTCAAGGAATATCCTGTCAAAGCTCTCTCTGGCTCTTTTCAGCAATGCCTTGAACTTCATCTCTTTCATTTCCAATATCCGTTCTTTGAAATTTTTAGGCCACGTCCCCAGCAAATTTCTTGAGGCAGGTGCAGCAGAGATATCAAATCCCTGGGAAGCTATATGCAGTTGAGCCAACAGCTTTGCCGCAGCTTGCAGATCTATGGGATTGAGGTAATCAAGCTCCCTGCCGTCAACCCATTTAGTAAGGTAATATTTTTCCCTGTCATATTCATAAAAAAGGCTTCCGTCTTCCTGCGGCATATATTCCATGACATTCCGGAAGCCTTTTTGCTTCAAATGCTCCACTGCCGACATGATAAAATCTATCTCTGCCTTTTCGTATATTACCCTCTTAAGTGAGAACATGCCTTTTGGGGTGGTTATGCGGAAAACATTTCTCACAGGAGCTATATCCTGCACATCAAGACCCATGATATTGAAAAGCTCAAGGTTCAGGTTGTAATCTGATAGGATATCTCTGTCCTTATACTTGTTCTCCATGGTAAAGGTATCAATGGTCATTCCATCACTTCCTCAAGCTTTTTTACTATTTCATATCTTCTTCCTTCTTTTCTTATGCTCCTTTCCAGCTTCTTCGTCAGCTCATATTCGTTATAATTCTTTCTCTTCCCGTAATATATGTTTGCCACCTTATAGAACCTTCCGGGCTGAAGGAGCAGCGCCTTTATTATGTTCATGGAGTCAGTATCCAGCGGTCTTATGCAGGAATAGCCGGAAATAACGCTTTCCAGATAGGGCAGGCCTCTGCTTCCTATGCAGCTTTCAAAAAGGGATACTAAATCCGTCTCTATGATGTCATAGCTGCAGTTCTCCATACCTGTCAGGAATATATCACCATTATCCGCCGTAAAAATGGAATGCTTTTTAAAGGTTTTATGGCATAGCTGGTTTGTCTGCATAGATTTGTAGACTTTTCCCATATAGCCATTATCCCTTAATATTCTGTAGGCTTCCTCAGATTTTTTGCAATACTCATCTGCATGCTTCAAGAACATCTTGTCAAATCTGGTTTTAATGCTCTTGGCTTCTGCTATTTCCTTGAATTTATTGAGGCGCATGCTTTGGACCTTAAGCTTATCTATCCATCTGCCCCAATCTACCTTTGCCCTGCTGCCGGTCTCAGGTATGAAACAGTCTGCTGCCTCATGAAATCTTGCCATTTCCTCTCCGATTTTTCTCCCGGCTTCCTCGGAATCTATAGAAAAATATTTTCCTCTCATGCTGTCCTCTAATATATACAAGCTCCCATCATATCTTGAGTAATATCTTCCATCTTTGGTTTTACATATGGCCGAAACATCTTTAAAGCCCCTATCCTTTATATGATTATAGGCTGAAGCAATGAAAAGTACCTGGGACTCATCCTTTTTTATCTTCTTAAAGAATTTGTCCCCGCAATCCGTATACACTAAAACACCTTTATCTCCTTCGTGCATGTTGTAAATCTTAAGGCCATATTCTCCTTGTATGAGCTCTCTGATATCGCGCCTTTTAAACTTCCCATGCTTTCCGGACACTGTATCACCTCTTTCTCCCTTTAGGGCGCCTATTCACCAATTTTTCTTTTTCTTTTAGAAGTTCTTCATATTTTTCTCTCTTCTTAATAAGCTTCTTCAACATTTTTATTTCATCTTCCAATTCATCTATCCTTCTCTTATAAAAGTCTACATTCTTGGAAGAAGGCTCCGAATAAGATTTTTCTTCCTCCGACAGTGTTTTTTTGTAATAGTTACTGCCTTTACCCATACAAAATCACCCCTTGCAACAGCTTTTATGAATGAGCTTGCTGTAGTGACTGATAACGATTGATGCACTCTTATATCAGTCACTGCAACAGCTATAGCATAAGAAATTTCTCCAGAAACTTCTGTCTTAAGCCAAAGTCATCTTTTACCTTATTGAGCCTTGACATGAAGTTTTCCATATCCCAGGGCTGCTTTTCCACATAGTATTGAAGTCCTACCTGCCAGAAATCCTGAGGGAATATGGCAAAATATTTTATGACCTTCATTTCTTCTTTGTTGATGGTCCAATGCTTTGAATACTCGTTCAGGATGAAGTATGCTTTAGCTATATCCCATGTGCCATGCTTCATATTTCTGATGACCAGACTTGCTATATCATGGAGCCTGGTATCCATAATGCAATAGTCGAAATCAATGATCTTCATTTCTCGGTGGGCAGTGATTATAAAATTATGCTCCGNNCATGTCATGATGACAAAACTCTCCTCTTTTTCCCGCTTTTTCGGATATATCATAATAGCTGCTTTCTTTTAAGAGGCTTATGGCTTCATTGCCCTGATCCGCAAAAAAATCTATAAGAGGATAATAAGCTTCATCAAACTCGTCTGTTATTTTTTTCTCCTCGATTACAGCTTTAAAGGCTTGAAGGTCTTTTAGCCTTTTCTCAAAATGCTCGGGCCATTTCCCATAATAGACCCTGGGCTTTGAAGCTTCGGGGGGTATGAAGCCTGCCGAGGCCTTATGCAGTTCTGCAGAAAGCTTTATGATCTTCGCCAGATCATCCTCTTTCTTAAATTTGCACTGCCTGCTTTCAATCCAGGGCAGGGCATAATATATATATTCCCCATCTTCCATACATATGTCACCATTCAAGGTCATATCATAGGCTATAGCAGGGGTAAATCCCTTCTCTATGAGGTGGTTTACCGCAGCAAATACAAAAAGGAAGTAGCTTCGCCTGATGTGGGCTCTTTTGAAGCATTTTGCTCCCTGGCTCGTATTCAATTTTGAGATCTTCCTTATTTTTTCTTCACCCATTATTTTAAAGCCGTATGCCTTCTCTATATCTTCCCATTTCATGCTTGTGCCCTCCTAAAGATGGTATATATATCATTATATGTTCAGAACGCCGGCGCTGTTACATATATAAGAGCCGGGGCTGACTATTGTACCTTCGTGAAATATTTAGTAAACTGATATTATCAGAGAATGGATTATTAGTGGTCTTGTACATCAAATAAATATTATGGAGGGATTAATCATGTTGGTCGTAAAAAAGAATGGTTCATTGCAGGAATTTAATATCGAAAAAATTAGGACAAGCGTCAATAACTGCTTGTGCAGCGATGATTGTTATATGACGGAAGGAGACATCAACGCGCTTTCCACACAAGTCAACAGGATATTAACAGAAGTTTCAAAAGGTAATGCCCATACGTCTACATATGAAATCAGAGGTATCGTATATCATGTTTTAATGGAAAACGGATTTAAAGAAGTTGCAAAGTCTTACATGAAACTATGCTAAGACAATAATAGGCGTGCATGGCACCTCATATGTCACAAAAATGATGAATAATGATTATAATATATTATGTCTTGCTGTATATATAATTGGGGCCTAAGATTTAAAAACGAGGTGAGCACATGCACGCTTGCATAGATGTAAGAGGGGCAAAGCTTTATGCCGGCACAGGCATAGGAACATATACCATGAGATTGATGGAAAACATTCAAGCCATAGATAGTGACAATCATTACAGCTTTTTCTGGCCCAACGGAGGCTACGAAAGCTTTGCAGCCAAGAAAAATATTCAAGTGATCCTTTTTGGCGAGAGAAATAAAAAGTTTTGGGATGAATGTTATCTGCCCAAAAGACTAAAGCAATTGAAGCCTGATGTTTTTCATCTTCCTCAAAATGGTCTTGGTCTTCCTGTCAGGAAATATTCCAAATATGTGGTCACAGTACATGATCTCATACCATACACAATGCCTGAAACCTGCGGTAAGAGCTACTTGGAGAAGTTCACCACAGAGATGCCGTTCATTTTGGATAAATCCGATCTTATTATAACTGTATCCCAATACTCCAAGGATGATATCATAAAGTATTTCGATGTGCCTCAGGAAAAGATAAAGGTAACTTATCTGGCGGCAGACAGCATATTCAGACATATGGATAAGGATACGGCCTGGGATTTGCTGAAGCACAAGTATAACTACTCCACAGATTATATACTGTACTTAGGAGGCTTTAGCCCAAGAAAGAATGTAGATGGATTGCTCCATGCCTATAAGGCTATTTATAAGGAATTGCCCGGACGTTATGATCTTATGATTCTGGGAGCCTCCAAGGATGATCATTATGAAACGAAAAAGAAGGTCCATTCATTGGGGATAGAAGATAGGGTCGTCTTCACCGGCTATATACCTTATGAGCATCTGCCATTGTTTTATAATTGTGCAAGCCTTTTCGTATACCCGTCTTTTTATGAGGGGTTCGGCCTTCCTCCCCTCGAAGCGATGACCTGCGGCACACCCGTTATCACATCAAATGTGACCTCGATTCCTGAAATAGTTGATGGAGGAGCCATTCTGGTGAATCCTTATGAGCCGGATGAGCTTATAAATTCCATGTATGAGGTACTGACAGATATAAGCTTGAGCCAGGAGCTTTCGCTGAAAGGGATGAAGAGGGCATATCAATTTTCCTGGAGAAAAACAGCTCTGGAAACCGTTAAAGCTTATGAGGAAGCTATAGCCATGTATTGAATTTGTTTCAATCTGGCTATATTATTAATATATAAAAAATGTGCAACATTTTTTATGGCTGCGAGGTACGGGGCACGAGGATTAGGGTATTCCTTTTGGGTCAGACCCTTGCTATGCACCACGTACCCGAAAAAAATTGCTATGCAATATTAATATTTATAGGTGGACAAATGAAAAAAATATTATTGCTCATGCTTGTTTTGGCATCCGTCTTTCTGTTTGGATGCCGCTTTAAATCTGATAACATAACCATGTATGAATTGCCGGAAGGGGCTGAAATACAAAAGACTCTTGATATTCTGGCCGATTCTGTTTTGTCTATGAATATAGAAGGTTATATGTCCTGCTTTTCTGCCGACTGCGCTTTTTTGAATAAAATAAATAAAAATATCCTCTCCGTAAGGGCTCAAAACATAAAATACAAAAACTTTTCCGTTAGCATTAAGGGTTTGAAAAGATACGGAGAGGGTTTGGAGGCAATAGTAAATACTCAGTGGGAAACATTGTCGGACGGCAAGAGGAAGTCCGGCGAACAAACCAGAAGCATCTACTTTTCCAAAGAAAAGGAAACCTGGAAGATCAAAGATTACTATTTTCGTACCTACATCCGGCCTTCTGTGGTCGTTGGAAACAGCAGCCTTCTCTTTGCCAATGCCCAGGGTATGGCAAAGGCTTTGACTTCTAAGCTTTTTCTTGATATTGACCATATCCAGAGCTCAGGCGATTTAATACTCCTGGGCACCGCTTATGATAATGCATCAATACTGGAAATGGAGAAGGAAAATTCAACTTATATCAAAGTTACAGAGAATTATCCCGGAAATGATCTGGGAATAGTTCAGGTTATACCCAACGCAGGGGACTACAGACATGTCATACTCATTCAAGGCAGCTCTTTGCGGGGGGCAAAAAACGCTATAAGCTTTATGACCCAGTATCTGACCCAGAACAGCTACATGGAGCCCGGAGTCTATCTCATACAGGATGACAAGATACGTAAAGCCGAGCTTTTAGAATTGACGACCCTCACAACCCTCGATTACAATAAGGCCGAAGATACCTTATCCAAGGTGCAAAATGTGGTTGAGTATAATATAAAGCTGATATCCGATGAAATTGCTTTGGAAAAAGATAATATACATTTGATAGAAAAAAACATATCAAATAGTAATAGAAAAGACTACAAGGAAGCCTTTTCCGTTAATTCTGCCGCGAAAAAACAGTCTCAGTCCATTCGTATGGGAATAATATCCTCATATTTCATGAACAAGGATGTCTGCACAAAGGCTTTTCAATTGCCCCCCAAGGCGGATGCAGAGGCCTTGGATGCCGCTTTGATGCTTTCTTCAGATATGGATATCTCATCTGTGACAGCGCTCTTGCGTTTAACGGGCTTTTTGGGAGATGAGGTTTTCAGCCTTGAGGGGGAGGACGCCTCTGTCATATTTGCAAATACAGGTGACGGGCATGCCCTTGATCCTGATATGCCCTTCATACATGGAGTAAACCGGCAGTATACCTTAGAAGAGCTGAGATCCATTGAAAACGACGGGTATTACTTGAATCTCAAGGATAATTCCACCAACATGCCTAAGGAAGATATAATAAACAACATAAACGCCATAAATAAGGTATTCAGCTTAAAAAAAGAGCTGCTTCCAAGCAGGCTTGTGAGAAAAAGCTTCGCTCAAAACGAGGAGTTAGTAAATAACCTCATACCCTTTAACACCCTTGATATATATGAAAAGCTTCAAAATAATGCTCCATACTTTCAATATAGTAATTCCATGTCTTCCCTGAGCGAAGCAAAGTATGCCTTGAGAACGGCCATGGGAGAGCTGCTGTCCCTAAAGTGCAGAAAGTATATCCTAAATCTTGCAGGTAAATATCCGGGAAGCCAATATGATTACAGCCGCTACAGCGCGGGACTGGCCTTCGTAGAAAAACCGGAAGCCTATGCAGAAGCGGCCCGGGAATCGGCAGTTGTGAAGGTAAAAGCTTCTGAAATCGGTTCTTCCAATAGGGAAAGAGAGAACAAGATAGAAGGGATTTTGAGCCTGCTGTCAACAATAAAAATCGAAGAAAAGGCGATGGATTTTTTCCTTCATCCTGAAGCATGCCTTAAATATAAAAAAGGAGGTGCTATGGATAAGGCCTTGCTGGCTTACGGGCTTTATACCGGCTTGTTCGGCAAGTCGGATGAGACATGGGTGGCAATAAGCGAGAACTCTTCTTATGTGGTCATAAAGGATGAGTATGGCTATAAATACATAGATTGCAAATACAATACCCTAAGCAGGATGCCCGATCCAACCATATATCTTTGCTTTAATGAAAAGCATGCATATAATACCCGCCTCGGCATAGGGGAGAAGCCGGAGTTTATGAGATAGGATTCAGGGTTCAGAACTCAGAGCTCAGGATGAGGGTATTCCTTACTGGTCAGCTGCTAGCCGCTGGCATTAGGGTATTCCTTTTGGGTCTAAAGGACGGGGAACACGGATTAACACGGAGGGTTACGGATTTTCACTGAGAGATAGGATAATATGAGAACGGAAACCACTAAAAGACACTAAAGGGCACAAAAACGCGGAAAGAAAAAGTAGCAAAACAGAGAATCACACCGCAAGTAGCATTTGCAGTGTGATTAACTTTTGCTCTTTTATGAGAATCCGTGCTCCCCGTCCCCCAGGACCCCAAGAGAATACCCAAAATCCTGAGTTCTGAATCCTGAGCTCTAATAAAACACTCCTTCCATTATTTCCGTAATTCTATTAGAAGCATTGATCAATGCTTTTGATATGAGATCAATTTTTTCTTTATCTATTCTCACGCTGGGTGCAATTGTAGACAAGGCGCATATGACTCTTCCGTTATGATCGATTACGGGAACTCCTATAGCAGTGATCATATCTTCAAATTCCTCAATCTCCAAAGTATAGCCTCTTACCCTTGAGTCTTCCAGCTCCTTTGAAAGCCTCTCCAGGTCCTTTGAGGTATTGGGAAGATATTTTTTAAGATCTTCCGGCTTCAAATTTACTAGAAAAGCTTTTCCTGCAGCAGTGCTTGTAAGAGGAATCTTCCTCCCTATCTTAAGAAATGCCCTGAGAGTATATTTGGATTCACAGCCCGTTATGCATACTGCTTCATTATCATCCCTGATAAACAGATTCGTCGTTTCTCCTGTTTCCTGGACACACTCTTCAAGTATCGGAGTCACCCTGGAGAAATAATTTTCCGGTTTTCTTCCTCCCAGCCATGCAAAAAATATCTCCGGACCGATATCGTATTTTCTAGTTATCTTATTTTGGCTTATAAAGCCTTCTTCCATCAAAGTCTTCAGCAAATGATGAACGGTGCTTACATTGTAGCCCAATGCTTTTTCTATATCTGAAAGGTTTACCTCATCATCTGCATCTATTATATATTTAAGTATCTTCAAGCTTTTTTGCACAGATTTTATCAACCCGCTGCTTCCATTATCAGCTTTGTTTGTCATCTATTTTTCTCCTCTCATCAACAATATTAAACGAGACTTAATTCGCGGTGCCGACGCATTCCTATTTCTAAAACTGCATAGCTTTCTGCAATACAAATCAGTATAAACGGTAACAACAAGCTTATCTGCACCGTACGTACCGATCTATCTGAACGGTTGAATTCTTAGTCATGAATTACCATTTCACAGACTGAAAAGAATTACATTATTACTATACTATCATAAATATTCAATAAAAGGTAATCAATATGTGCAGTAAAATATTATAAAAATTTTTCACAAAAAAAAGAGGAAATTTTACGAAAATATAGAATATATAAATTAATTTCATATCCCACAAATATATTTTCATATTATGAAATCAAGGAGGTTTAATGATGGGTGAAAACAAAAATCAGAATCAAAACCATGATAAGGATTATCCATTAGATCATGTACCTCAAAGCGCTAGAGTCGGCCTTCTTTCTCTCTCAGCAGTTTTGTTAGGACTAACCTTCTTCAGCCCTACAATGGTTGCAGGCGGGCAAGTAGCTGCCTCATTCGGTCTGAACAAATTCATGACTGCTATGATTCTCGGAAACTTGATTCTTGGTCTCTACGTTGCAATTATGTCTGTTATCGGTACTAAAACAGGTTTAACTTCAGTTCTATTGTCTCGCTATACTCTTGGAACGGGCGGTTCCAAATGGGCCAGCTTCTTATTGGGGGGCACACAGCTGGGCTGGTACGCCGTTTCTGCCGCATATGTTGCAGAAATTTTTGTTAAAGCTCTCAA
>DPSW01000431.1:0-245 GCA_003527145.1 Clostridiaceae bacterium
GAGTATGCCATGATTGCCGCCCATACTGCCCCATTTATTATTATCAAACATATGGTGAGGGTCGCCTTTGGCGGAGAATACTCAGGCATGTATCTATATTCATGCCCCCCATATTCTGACGGATTCATTTCATTGTCATTGTCCCCGTAAAAAATCATTGGATTTGTTTGTTCTCCATCGATATATTTTCCCTGCATATTTAACCTCCGGTACTATAGCTGTTTTTAATACCACTATAATAATAT
>DPSW01000431.1:290-4495 GCA_003527145.1 Clostridiaceae bacterium
AGCAAATAAAATCATATATTCATGGGACAAACTATGATATTTATAGTAAAATATACTTAGGGATAATAATTATGGATTAGAAATAAATATTGAGGAATTGTGCTATTTGCTCTGATTTTTAAAAAATTATATAAAGCAAAGTATAATGGAAGAAACAGAGTAGAAAAATAGCAAAAATGCTTGATATGCATTTACAGTATGTTATAATTAAGTGGTTAAAGTGGAATGCTGGACTTCATTCCCGCGCGGAAGNNGAATACTGATAAAGCCGCTGAGATTACTTGATATATGAGGAGGATATTGATGAACTCTAAGTTAGAAAAATTAGAAAAAAATGTTGCTGCATTAGAAATTACTGTTTCGGCTGAAAAGCTGGAGGAAGGAATAGCAAAGGCATATATAAAAAATGTGAAGAAATTCAATTTGCCAGGTTTCAGAAAGGGAAAGGNNATTTTACGAAGATGCCATAAATGAGGTTTGTCCGGAAGCCTATGAAGAGGCAGTAAAAGAGCATAATCTGGATCCGGTCGATAGGCCATCCATTGATATAGTTGATATCGAGAGCGGAAAAGGAATAGTATTTAAAGCAGAAGTAACGGTAAAGCCTGAAGTTCAACTGGGACAATACAAGGGAATAGAAGTAGAAAAAAAGGAGTATAATGTTACAGATGAAGATGTTTCTAAGGAATTGGAAGCTCTCAGAAACAAGAATGCAAGGATAATCGATATCACCGACAGGCCTGTGAAGATGGGAGACAATACAACAATAGACTTCAAAGGCTTTGTGGATGATAAGCAGTTTGATGGCGGCACAGCTGAAGATTACAAGCTGGAGATAGGCTCCGACCAGTTCATACCCGGCTTTGAAGAGCAGCTTGTGGGCGCATCGATAGGCAATGAAGTTGATGTAAATGTAACCTTCCCGGAGGATTACAGGGCCGAGGAACTGGCAGGCAAGCCGGCCATTTTCAAGGTTACTGTGAAAGAAATAAAGGAAAAGGAATTACTGCCTTTAGATGACGAATTTGCTAAAGATGTAAGCGAGTTCGACACCTTGGATGAATTGAAGGAAGACATAAAGAAGAAAAAGACTGAAGAAGCAGAGCACAGGGCTTTGCATGAATTTGAAGACAATGTAATTAAAAAGGTTGTTGAAAATGCTGAAGTGGACATCCCGCAGGTAATGGTAGATAATCAAGTTGAATCAATGATAAGGGATTTTGATTACCAGCTCAGATATCAGGGATTGGATTTAGACTCATACATGAAGTATATGAACATCGGCCATGAAGAACTGCATCAATCCTATAAGGAAACAGCACTGGACAGAGTTAAGACTCAGCTTGTATTGGACGCGGTTGCAAAGGCAGAGAACATATCGGTTTCAGAGGCCGAGCTTGAAGCAGAAATTGTGAAGACAGCGGAGCAATATAAGCAGGAGCCTGAGAAGTTTAAGAAATCCTTGAGAGAAAGAGATATTGAATATATCAAAGACGGATTGGAAGTACAAAAAACCATCGACTTTTTGGTGGAAAATAGCGCAAGCAAATAATATTTAACAATAGTGAGGAGGATGTTTATGAGCTTAGTGCCTATAGTAGTAGAACAAACCAACAGAGGCGAACGATCATATGACATTTATTCGAGACTTTTGAAAGACAGGATAGTTTTCCTGGGTGATGAAGTCAATGATGTGACTGCATCCCTAATTGTTGCCCAGCTTTTATTTTTGGAAGCAGAAGATCCTGAAAAGGATATTAACCTTTATATCAACAGTCCCGGCGGGTCAATAACTGCAGGAATGGCTATTTATGATACCATGCAGTTTATCAAGCCTGATGTTTCAACCATATGCGTAGGCATGGCCGCAAGCATGGGTTCGTTTTTATTGGCTGCAGGAGCAAAGGGCAAGAGATTTGCACTGCCCAACAGCGAGATCATGATACATCAGCCCTTAGGCGGAGCCAGAGGGCAGGCTACCGATGTGATCATCCATGCTGAAAGATTGATCAGGACTAAAAAAACATTGAACAAGATATTGAGTGAGAAAACCGGTCAGCCCTTGGAGAAAGTTGAAAAAGATGTGGAGAGAGATTATTTCATGTCATCAGAGGAGGCTAAGGCTTACGGGATAATTGACGACATTCTATCAAAGAGAAAGTAAAAAGAGGTGTATGTATGGCCAAATTTGAGGATAAGAAACAGCTCAAATGCTCCTTTTGCGGTAAGAATCAGGACCAGGTAAGGCGCCTTATTGCAGGGCCGGGAGTTTATATCTGCGATGAATGCATAGAGCTTTGCCAGGAAATAATAGATGAAGAATTTGAGGACGAAGTTGATCTGGAGGTAAAGGATGTACCTAAGCCCAAGGATATAAAAGACTTTCTCGATAAATATGTCATAGGTCAGGATGATGCCAAAAAATCCATGGCTGTAGCAGTTTATAATCACTATAAGAGGATTAACTCTGATAATAAATATGATGATGTAGAGCTTCAAAAAAGCAATATAGTTCTGGTAGGGCCTACAGGCTCCGGCAAGACTCTGTTAGCTCAGACTCTGGCCAAAATGCTCAATGTACCCTTTGCCATAGCCGATGCCACATCGCTCACAGAGGCAGGCTATGTAGGCGAAGATGTAGAAAACATATTGCTCAAGCTTATTCAAAATGCAGACTATGATATTGAAAGAGCCGAAAAGGGCATAGTATATATTGATGAGATAGATAAAATTGCCAGAAAATCTGAGAATCCCTCAATCACAAGGGATGTATCCGGAGAAGGCGTGCAGCAGGCGCTTCTGANNGTTGCCAGCGTACCGCCCCAGGGCGGAAGGAAGCACCCCCACCAGGAATTCATTCAGATAGACACAACAAATATACTATTCATATGCGGCGGAGCCTTTGACGGACTGGACAAAATAATAATGAACAGAACAGGCAAGAAATCTATGGGCTTTATTGCAGACATTCAAACCAAGGAAAACAAGGATGTGGGAGAGATACTCAAGAATGTCCTCCCGGAAGACATGTTGAAGTTTGGCTTGATACCTGAATTCGTCGGCAGGCTTCCCATTATAGTAACCTTGAGCTCTCTTGATAAGGACGCGCTGGTCAAGATATTGAAGGAGCCCAAGAATGCTCTGGTGAAACAATATGAAAAGCTGTTTGAAATGGATAATGTGGACTTGGAATTCCAGGATGAAGCTCTGGAGGAGGTTGCAAGGCTGGCATTGGAGAGGAAGACAGGAGCGCGCGGCCTTAGAGCCATACTCGAAGACATCATGCTGAATGTAATGTATGAAATACCCTCAAGGGAAGACATAGATAAATGCATAGTGTCCAAGGAGACCATATTGGAGCATAAACAGCCGGAACTGGTATATCTGGAGCCGGGTACCAAGAAATCACCTAAAAAGCCGAATAAAAGAAGCGGTAAACCGAAGAGGGAGACAGCTTCATAATAGTATAAAAGAAATATAACCGATTGGGAAACCGATCGGTTTTTTGTTTTGAAATTTTTAGCAGTTTCAAATCTACAGGATAAAAAAAACCTCAGTATCCAATAATATTATTGACAGTTAATCAATTGTGATGGGAGGCAAAAACCATGTCTCAAGTTTTATTTTTTGTGCAGCTTTTCTTTCTTCTGGTGATGGGTTTANNTATTTTTTCAATATGCTGAAAGGGCAGCAAGGAAGCAAAGTTGTCGTTGAAAAAGAGTCAAAAAAAGAATTGGAAAAATTGCAGAAAATGAGGGAAATCAAGCTTACTAAACCTCTATCTGAATTGACCAGGCCCTCAACCTTCGAAGAAATAGTAGGACAGGGGAATGGGATCAAGTCTTTGAAGGCAGCACTGTGCAGCCCTAATCCACAGCATGTGATCATATATGGTCCTCCGGGTATCGGGAAAACGGCAGCTGCAAGGCTTGTTTTAGAGGAAGCAAAGAAAACCAAGGGCAGCCCCTTCAGACAGGACGCAAAATTTATGGAGATAGATGCTACAACCGTAAGATTTGATGAGAGGGGCATCGCCGATCCTCTTATAGGCTCTGTACATGATCCTATATATCAAGGGGCGGGAGCCATGGGTCAAGCAGGCATCCCTCAGCCCAAACCAGGAGCAGTCACGAAAGCTCATGGGGGAGTGCTCTTTATAGATGAAATAGGAGAACTCCATCCCATTCAGATGAATAAATTGCTTA
>DPSW01000442.1 GCA_003527145.1 Clostridiaceae bacterium
GTCTTTTGTAAAGTATTAAACGAAAAAAGCTTGGCAATAATCATTATATGCGGCTGGCAATGAGCTGCATATAAATATAATGGGAAGTTAGGGACAAAATATTGACATAAGGATTAAATTGTGATAGATTTTTAAGGTAGCCCGAAATGTGCTATGTTTATGTTTTATTGTCAAGATATTAATGCGTTAATGTTGGGAGGTGCTGTAATGAGAGTTAAGATAACCCTTGCATGCAGTGAATGCAAGCAGAGAAATTATAACAACATGAAGAACAAGAAGAATGATCCTGACAGATTGGAAATGAATAAATACTGCAGATTCTGCAGAAAACATACTCCCCATAAAGAAACAAAATAGGCTGTAAAGGAAGTGAAAATATGACAGATACAGCTAAGAAGTTTAGCATGAAAAAGTATTTCAAAGAAACAAAGGCTGAGATGAAAAAGGTCAGCTGGCCGAGCAGAAAAGAAGTTTTACAGCATACGGAAGTAGTTTTGGTTTCTATACTTATCATAGGAGTAGCATTATGGGCTGTAGACATGGCTTTTGGGAAGATATTGGATATATTCCTAATGAAATAGTAAAAGGAGGAAAGACTATCGTGTTCATCACGGGGTCTGCTTACTGATGGAAGAAAGAGGCAAGTGGTATGTGGTTCACACTTATTCCGGCTATGAGAATAAGGTAAAGGCTAATATTGAAAAAATCGTTGAGAATAGAAATATGCAGGATGTGATCTTTGAGGTAAAGGTGCCCATCGAAGAGCAAATAGAGATAAAGAACGGAAAGAAGAAGGTCACCCAGAAAAAGATATTTCCTGGATACGTTATTGTCAAGATGATAATGACTGATGAATCATGGTATGTTGTTAGAAACACAAGGGGTGTGACAGGTTTTGTCGGACCTGGTTCTAAACCCGTGCCTCTCACCGATATGGAAGTAAAAACTTTAGGTGTTGAAAAGATTCCTGTTAAGCTTGATGCCAGGGTTGGTGACAGCGTTAAAGTTATTTCCGGGCCTTTTGAAAACTTTGTAGGAACCATATTAGAAATCAATAATGAAAAGCAAAAGGTAAAGGTCATGGTTTCAATGTTTGGAAGAGAAACTCCAGTGGAATTGGAATTCCTTCAAATTGAAACTTTGAAGTAGTTTATATATGTTCATATATAGAAGTTTCCGTGAGAGGAGGTGCAACAATGGCTAAAAAAGTTTCTGCATTAGTAAAGCTTCAGGTTCCCGCAGGCAAAGCTACGCCCGCTCCACCGATCGGTCCTGCTTTGGGTCAGCATGGTGTTAATATTATGGGTTTTTGCAAGGAATTCAATGAAAAGACTGCAAAGCAAGCAGGATTGATCATACCTGTTGTTATTACTGTATATCAGGACAGATCCTTCACTTTCATAACAAAAACTCCGCCTGCAGCAGTTCTAATAAAAAAGGCAGTCGGAATTGAAAGCGGTTCTGGAGTACCGAACAAGAACAAGGTAGCAAAGATATCCAAAGCTAAGGTCAGAGAGATTGCTGAGCTTAAAATGCCTGATCTCAATGCGGGCAGCATAGAAGCTGCAATGAGCATGGTAGCAGGTACAGCAAGAAGCATGGGAGTAGTCGTAGAAGACTAAAAATAAGTGGGAGGAAATAAAATTTCCGCTTACCACAAGGAGGAAAAGTAATGTTTAGAGGTAAGAAATACCAAGAAAGCATGAAGCTTATCGAACCAGGCAAGCTTTATGATCCAAAGGAAGCCATTGAATTGGTTCAAAAGACAGCTAAGGCAAAATTTGACGAATCCATAGAAGTTCACATTAAGCTGGGTGTTGACCCCAGACATGCGGATCAACAGGTTAGAGGCGTTGTTGTATTGCCTCATGGAACAGGTAAAACTCTTAGAGTTTTAGTATTTGCAAAGGGTGACAAGGCTAAAGAAGCAGAAGCAGCAGGAGCTGATTTTGTTGGTGCTGAGGAATTGGTTGCAAAGATACAAACTGAAAATTGGTTCGATTATGACGTAGTAGTCGCTACCCCGGACATGATGGGCGTAGTCGGCAGACTAGGTAAAATACTTGGACCAAAGGGTTTAATGCCTAACCCGAAATCCGGAACAGTAACCTTTGATATATCAAGAGCTATTGAAGATATCAAAGCCGGTAAAGTTGAATACAGAGTTGACAAGACCAGTATCGTTCACGTTGCTATAGGAAAAGCATCCTTTGGAACTGAAAAACTGGCTGACAATTTCAAAACTTTGATGGAAGCTGTAGTAAAAGCTAAACCTGCAGCAGCAAAGGGTACCTACCTGAAGAGCGTTACATTGACAAGCACTATGGGACCTGGCATCAAAGTTAATCCTCTCCGTGTCGTTGAATAACAGCACAGAGTTAAAATTGAACATATTACCGTAGACAGTAGGTGCTTTAGCTTAATTTCCTACCGAGGTTCGATCATAAATTTATTTATGACCTCTCTTAGTCTACGGAGAGGTCTTTTGTATTTGCAAAAGACCATTTAACCTAACTCAAGGNNAAGCAAAACAGCAAGTTGTTAATGAAGTAAAAGAAAAGCTTCAGAAATCTAAATCAGTGCTGTTAGTCGATTATAAAGGCATAAACGTTGAAGATGTAACTGAACTGAGAAAGAGATTTAGGGAAGCAGGCGTAGACTATAAGGTTTACAAGAACACATTATTTAAAAGAGCTGCCCATGAAGCAGGGATAGAAGAATTGAATGAATTCTTGGAAGGCACTGT
>DPSW01000216.1 GCA_003527145.1 Clostridiaceae bacterium
ATTTTCAATATATTCTTCTTTTTCTTTTAGCTCAGGATATGCATTATGATACAGCTCAATCACTTTTTTTGAAACCTTGCTCAGAAAGGCTCCTTTAAGCCCCAAAAGCTTGCCATGTCTTGCACCTCTTCTGAGAAGCCGCCTTAAAACGTATCCTCTGCCTTCATTGCTCGGCAGCACTCCATCAGAAATCATGAAAGTAACGCTTCTGATATGATCAGTTATAACCCTTATAGATACATCAGTCTTTTCATCCATTCCGTATTCTACTCCAGCCAAGCTGCATATATATTCCAATGTATATTTTATTGTATCTACTTCAAAAATATTATCGACTTCTTGCATGATAGCAGACATTCTTTCTAAGCCCATGCCTGTATCAATATTGGGGTTAGCTAATCTGTTATAATTGCCTTCCTCATCTTTATCGAACTGGGTAAAGACCAGATTCCAGAACTCAATATATCTGTCACAATCGCATCCGAATTTGCAGGTAGGTTTGCCGCAGCTATATCTTTCTCCACGATCAAAATAAATCTCAGAACAGGGTCCGCAAGGTCCTAATCCAATTTCCCAGAAATTATCCTCCTTACCCATTCTTACAATCTTTTCAGGTGCTACCCCTATTTTTTTGTTCCAGATTTCAAAGGCTTCATTGTCATCCTGGTAAATAGTAACCCAAAGCCTATCTTCCGGCAGCTCCAGCCATTTTGTACAAAACTCCCATGCCCAAGCAATCGCGTCTTCTTTAAAATAATCGCCAAAAGAAAAATTCCCCAGCATTTCGAAGAAAGTTCCATGCCGAGCCGTTTTCCCTACCCTCTCAATGTCAGGAGTTCTTATGCATTTTTGGCAGGTCGTAACTCTTTTATTGGGAGGTGTTTCCTGACCGGTAAAAAAGGGTTTTAATGGTGCCATACCTGAATTTATCAATAGAAGACTCTTATCCTTTTCAGGAATCAGAGATGCGCTTTTAAGCCTTAGGTGGGCTTTCGTTTCAAAAAAACTAAGAAATTTCTCTCTTATTTCATTTAAGCCTAGTTTTTCCATAGTTATCCTCCTCTTAAAGTAAATGTAGGTAATAAGAAAGGCTTCCTTGGGAAGCATTTTAACTATAAGGGGAGCCTTTCCTTAAATTCATACTTTTCTATGAATTATAAAAATCTTCATCCCTAATAGGATGAAGCCAATTCCACGGGACTTCATTATATTCCTTTTCAGCATAATATATAATTATTAATACCAAAAATTATATATTACTGTACAAATTTTGTCAACTTCCTGGTATTATATGCAGTTTCTTAAATAATATTTTTCAAAAAATGCCGCATGCACAGCTTTATTACTGCAGCAACGGGCACGGCTATTATTAAGCCTGTAACGCCGAAAATTTTACCGCCTACAAGCAAAGCCATGATCACATATATAGGATGTATACCAACGCTTTCGCCTATTACTTTAGGTGTTATAATGCCGCTTTCAATTTGCTGTACCAACAGGTAAGCTCCTGCTGCATATAGTGCTTTTGTCGGTGAATCTAAAAAAGCAAATACTATAGTTGGTATCATACCTATTATTGGGCCAAAATATGGTATGATGTTAGAGATGCTTGCAAATATTCCCAGAGTCAAAGAGTACTTGACCCTGATTAAAACCAATGCTATGGTTGTCAGCACTCCTACAACTGATGAAATAAATATCTGTCCTCTTATATATTTGCCGAAAACATTATCAATATCTTTAAATAGCTGAAGAACTTTATTCCTCTTTGATTTCGGCAATATTAGTATGAGCTGATTCTTAAAGTATTCAGAGTCCTTAAGCATGTAAAAAGTAAGTACAGGCACTATAATGAAATTGAATGCTTTTGAAAAAAAATTTATTATTGAATCAGCAGCATTTTGTAAAAAAGATAGAATCATATTCTGAACAAGCAGCATATTATCATCAATTATATCTTTAAGTCCTTGAGGCAAATCACTATTGATATATCCGTCCTGAAACTTTTTATACAGATTTTTGAGCTGCTGTGCGTATATAGGTATGCTTTCCACCAAAACAGAAATATCTTTAAATAGCTTTGGGATTATAAATAAGCCGAAGAATATAACTAATGATAAAAATATGGTATATACTAAAATAACACTATTAAGCCTTTTGAGGCCTTTCTTCTGAAAAAAATGCACTATCGGATTAAGAAGATAGGCAAGCAGTGCCGATATAAGAAATGGGCTAAGAATATTGGATAAAAATGCCCTATATTTATAAGCAAGCAATAAAATAATAAATACAATCAAATATTTGATCAACTTATATAAAACTTTTTTATTGTTTATATGATTTATCATATATATCAACCCATTAAATTTATTAGATAAGCTTATTCATATTAAGCAAGCCTCTGCCTTGTTCCTGCACTATATCGTTATAGAAAAGAATTACTGCGTTTGAATCAATCTTATAGCCGGACCCTGCCGCAATGAGTTTTCTGCCTGTGAAAATATCGTCTATATAGCCTTCGGAAAATTCAAAGCATGTAAATGATCCTGTCTCCATATCCAACAATGCATCTCTGATAATACCTATAAGCTCATTATCTCTATTTAAGACTATTTTATTTGAAAAGCCATGTTTATATGATAAACCAAAATATAAACTATTATTATAATCAAAGTCATGAGGCATATAACTGCTTTTGACATATAATCCATCTTTGTTTACAGATAATAAATCATTATATAAAATTAAGGAGAATTCTTTCTTGAGAGTTTTTTTTCTCCAGACAAAACCTAGTATTTTATTGCTATCTTTTTTTAATATGACATCATACACTAAAGAAAACATTTCTTTAGATTTATTGTTAAAAATAGGCTTTTCTAATATTTCACTGCATCTGATCAATGATAAAACCCCCAAATATTTTGCTTATCATTATCATTTGTAGCCGATAAAAAAAAATGATTGAAATATAATGTAAGAAAGGCTTCCATTGGAAGCATTTTAACGATCAAGGAAGCTTTTCTTGAAATACATTTAACAGAAAGTGTAGATTAAGAAAATTTATACTTTCCTATGCATTATAAAAAATAATAATCAGGAGGTTCTGAGATGGCGTTATTTAAAGGTTCCGGAGTTGCTATTGTAACTCCTTTCACAAAAGATGGAATTAATTTTGATAAACTGGGTGAATTACTGGAATGGCATATTAGCAACGGTACTGATGCAATCATTATATGCGGCACTACCGGTGAAGCGTCAACCATGACGGATGAGGAAAAAAAGGCTGCATTCAGCTACACTGTAAAGAAAGTAGCAAACAGAATACCTGTTATTGCAGGAACCGGCAGCAATTCTACACATCACAGCATAGAGCTCTCTCAATATGCAGAAAGCGTTGGATGTGACGGCCTTTTATGTGTGACTCCCTACTATAATAAAACGACTCAAAAAGGCTTACTGGAGCATTATACAGCAATAGCTGACGCAGTGAATATCCCTATAATAATATACAATGTTCCCGGAAGGACCGGACTTAATATTCTGCCCGATACTTTAAGGAAACTATCTGCTCATAAGAACATAGCAGGAGTTAAGGAAGCTAGCGGAAACATAAGCCAGGTCGTAGAAATCGGCAGATTTTGCAGTGAAAGCTTTGCAATGTATTCAGGCAATGATGACCAGGTAGTTCCACTGCTTTCTGTTGGCGGAATAGGGGTTATATCTGTTGTGGCTAACATAGCGCCGAGAGAAATGCATGATATGGTAATAANNAGCAAGCGATGGAACTTCAATTAAAAATTAAACCATTAAATGATGCTTTGTTTTGCGAGGTCAATCCTATACCAATAAAAACCGCTATGAATCTTATAGGGCGTGAGGTCGGAGAATTGCGGCTTCCCCTGACTTCCATGACAGATAAGAATCTGGATTATCTAAAAAAAGAACTTTCATCATATGGTCTCATATAAGGAGGTTAGGTTTTGATAAACATATTGTTAAACGGCTGTAACGGTAAAATGGGCCAGGTAATATCAGATATGCTGGCAGATAATCCAAACATCCATATTACAGCCGGTATAGATACTAATCCGGACAAATTTAGTAATTATTATAAGACTTACAAGGATATTGATGAGGTAAAGGAAAAAACAGATTTGCTTTTAGACTTTTCCCACGCCGACGGCATCAATAAAGTCACTCAGTACTGTGTTGATAATGGGATAGCCTTAGTAGTAGCAACTACGGGCTTATCCCAATCCCAACACGAAGTTTTAAGACAAGCATCCGAAAAAATAGCATTGTTTCAATCTGCTAATATGTCTTATGGAGTTAATGTAACAATTGAATTATGTAAAAATGCTGCTAAGGCTTTAAAAGGAGAATTCGACATTGAAATAATCGAAAAACACCATAATGAGAAAAAAGATGCACCCAGCGGAACAGCCCTAATGATAGCTAAGGAAATCAACTCTACCATGAACAATGGCTTGGAATTCATATATGATCGATATGGAAAAGGAGCCAGGAAACATAATGAAATGGGCATATATTCCCTCAGGGGGGGAACCATTCCAGGAGAGCATTTAATAGTTTTTGCAGGCAAGGACGAGATAATCGAGATAAAGCATACCGCACTCTCCAGGAAGGTTTTTGCGGAAGGTGCTGTCAAAGCCGTTGAATTTATCGCAGATAAAAAGCCAGGATATTATAACATGAAAGATTTGATTAAGGAGATGTGCTCATGATGAACGATATAGATTTGACAAACCCATATAAAATTGCNNATATAGACGGCTCATTAGAGGATGCTGATTTTGGGGGTATAGAGCACTTCGGCTCCGGCAGTTTCTGGATACTCTTCGGAGAGAACGAGGAATTAGAGAGTTTCATCGAGAAACATTCAAATATGATCAAGAAGTATCTTGTTGAGTATGACAGGCGCAACTCAGCAATACCCCTTTTAGACACCAGANNTAATAAGAGACAGGGTATCTATCGGCAATAATGCAGTAATAATGATGGGGGCAATAATAAATATTGGAGCAGAAATAGGAAGCGGTACTATGATAGATATGAACGCCGTGCTTGGAGCAAGAGCATCCGTCGGCAATAACTGTCATATCGGAGCCGGTGCCGTATTAGCCGGAGTTTTGGAACCGCCCAGTGCTAAACCTGTTGTAATTGAAGATAATGTTATGATAGGTGCAAATGCTGTGGTCCTGGAAGGGATAAATGTAGGAAAAGGCGCCGTGGTTGCCGCTGGTTCTATTGTTACAAAGGATGTACCGGCAGGTAGGGTTGTTGCCGGAATTCCTGCCAGGATAATAAAAAATATTGAAGATTTGGATAAAGATAAAAATAAACTGCTAGATGATTTAAGGAAGTAGGTTGTGATATAAATGCCGATAATAGTACAAAAATACGGTGGCAGTTCAATAGAAAGCATTGAAAAGATAAGAAATGTAGCAAAAAGGATCAGCGAATGCAGGAAAAAAGGATTTGATTTGGTAGTAGTGGTATCGGCAATGGGAAAAACCACAGATTATCTCATAGATATGGCACATCAAGTCAGCAGCAAACCCAAAAAGAGAGAAATGGATGTTCTTATGTCAACTGGAGAACAGGTCTCAATATCACTCCTCTCTATTGCACTTAATGATATTGGAATTGCGGCGGTATCTTACACTGGGCCTCAATTAGGAATAAAAACAGAAGGATATCATACTAAATCTAGAATATCCGAGATCGATAAAGAAGTTATTCTAAGTGAAATCAATAAGGGGAAGGTAATAATAGTGGCGGGTTTTCAAGGAGTAAATGAAAAAAATGAAATAACTACCTTGGGAAGAGGCGGTTCTGACACGACTGCTGTGGCAATCGCGGCTAAGCTTGAATGCCCCTGCGAAATATATACCGATGTGGATGGTGTATATACCGTTGATCCAAGATTGTACCCCTCAGCCCGAAAACTGGAATCCATAAGCTATGATGAGATGTTGGAGCTGGCCAGTTCTGGTGCCGGAGTATTGCACACCCGCTCTATCGAGCTGGCTGAGATATACAATGTACCTTTAACAGTAGCCTTAAATACAGGAGATATTAAAGGAACAATAATTAAGGAGTTGGATGAAACGATGGAGAAAACAGCAATTACAGGTCTTGCTGTAGACAATAGCGAATCAATGATCACTTTAAACGGAGTACCGCATGATATAAAAATTATTGCAGATATTTTCGCTAAGATAGCAGAATTAGATATAAATATAGATATGATAAGCCAGACAACTCCAATCAATAAGCTTGTCAGCATTTCATTTACGCTTCCAAAAATAGATCTGCCACAAGCGATTAATATTCTTGAACAGTATAAAGAAAAAATATTTACTTTCAGCTATGATACATTTGATAATATATCTAAACTTACAGTGATAGGTATAGGAATGAAAAGTCAATCAGGTGTAGCTTCAAAAATGTTTAATATTCTGGCTGAAAATGATATATCAGTGCATATTATTACTACTTCAGAGATAAAAATATCATATGTAATAAACCCTGAAGATCAGCAAAAAGCCATAGAAGCAGTTGCACGAGAATATAATTTATAAAAAAACGGCGTTTACGCCGTTTTTTAGACTCCCCTTTTACTGAATCCTCTTCCTAATACTTCTGCAGTATTGCTGACCGCCATAAAAGCTTTTGAATCGATTTCCCTTACTATTTGTTTCAGCTTGGCAAGCTGATTGAGTGTAACAATACAATATATCACTCTCTTCTTGTTTCCCGTAAAGGCCCCTTCTCCATCCAGGTAAGTCACACCTCTATGAAGCCTCTTTATTATTTCTTTGACAACCTCATCTTCCTTATCAGAAATAATCATGACTTGTTTCCTTATATCAAAACCCTGCTGCACTTTATCAAGAACCTGAGAAGCTATATACATAGTTATGAGTGTATACAGCGCCGGCTTTAGCCCATATATAAAAGAAGCTATGGTCACTATAATAAAGTTGATTGTTAGAGAAGTGCTTCCAATATTTATGGACATATGTTTTTTTATTATTACAGCTATTATGTCTATTCCTCCTTGGGAAGCCCTGTTCCTAAATACGATACCCATGCCAATTCCATTCAGTATTCCCCCATATATGCTGGACAGCATTATATCATCAATAATATGCATACCTCTTAGAAAACTGAATGCATCTATGAAGAATGAAAATGAGGACATCCCAATTAGACTGAGTATAATAAATTCCTTGTCAACAAATTTATATCCAAGAAGAAATACAGGTATATTAATAGCAAATATAAGCAATCCCGGGCTTATACCGGTTAAGTAATTTATTATTAACGCTATACCGCTTACTCCGCCGCTCAATAATTTATGCGGCATTATAAAAGCGTTGAATGAGATGCCGCTTATGGCTCCCCCTAAAAGTATAAGCACCATCATTATCGGGTATTTAAACTTACTGCTGTATAGTCTATCTATATAATTCATTTATGTACCTCCAAATCTATACATATTATTGCTATCTTATATATCATTATATATACATTTTATAGCAGCAACAATAGCTAAATGCAATCTATGCATAAAACAAGACCGGCATGGTCAGATAATTCCCTATAAATGTAAAAAAGGAACTTGAAGTTCCTTTTAACTATTCGTCAATTTCGTCGCAATTTGTGTCAGAATCAGAATATTTAATCTCAGATGTATTTTTATCCACTATCTCCATTTTAGAGATTGACACTTCATAGGCTGTCCTTGTCACTACTTCCTCTTCGGCAATCTTCTTTTGATACTCTCTGCTTTGTATCCTTCCCCATACTCTTATCCTGTCACCGACTTGAAGCTTCTCTGAGTATCTTGCATTTCTGCCCCATGCTATGCTTGGAATATAATCGGATTTGTTATACNNTACATATGTAACCATCAAGGAAAATCTGATTTGGATTTTTTATCTCCTCATCCGATAGGCTTATACTCCTCGCAAATATTGTTAATATCAATTTATTGTTTCCATCAATAAACTTATTATAAGACCTGAGTTGACCCTCTACTATAATTTGGATGCCTTGTTCGATATTCATACCTATTATCAGCCTTTCAGATATCGTAACCGGCAATTCATCTGATACATCACTGAGTCTAGGCACAATCAAATTTACACTGTAAAAATCCTCACCAAACATTTCATGGCTGTATGTCGGTTTCTCTTTCACAATCCCGACAATTGTAACAACATTATTGGATATAACTTTATCAACCATTTTGACCCCCACTCCTTCCTTGCTCTTGTGTTCTTCGAATATAATCTACACTATTATTATTCACACACCTAAAATATTATGAATATATTTCTTATTACATAAAATATTTATTTTGCTGACATCAATTCAATGATGCTTTGAGATGAATTCATTTCATCACCTCCAAGTATTAAAAGAACGTCTTTATCAGATAAATATTTTATAGAACACCCTATAGCTTTTGACAATTGATCAAAATATCTGACCTTCACATTCTTAAATATTCCAAGATTTTTATCCTGTACCTCTTGCTTCTCTCCGCATAAAATGTATAATTCTTTAATATCCAGGCTCAGGTTCCATTCATTAATCAAATCTACTAAAAGCTGATTAAATTCTTTAAGATATGATGAAAAATCCGGAATAATTACATATAAGCTTCTATAATCCAACATTTGGAGCATTTCAAATGCTTCTCTATAATCCCTCTCGGTCAAACAATAGCTGTCAATAAGGATGAAGTTATCATATTTGATTATGGAAAAATCTCTGCCTTTATCATCAAATTGATATAAGGTTTCTTTAACACATTCCATATCTATATCATAGTATAAAGCACAGCTTATTGCAGATAACGCCGAATATACTTTGCCGATGCCCAAACCTTTTATAGAAATTGGCACTTCAAATGGCTCAATAATCGAGCCGGATTTACTA
>DPSW01000370.1:0-203 GCA_003527145.1 Clostridiaceae bacterium
GGCCTGAGATCATATCGGGATCTACGAGGCTTAAAGCAGGTACGGCCCAGAAAATGGTGTTGAATATGATAAGCACCATAACTATGGTGCAGCTGGGCAAGACCTACATGAATTTAATGGTGGATTTGCAGGCTTCAAATGTTAAATTACGAAACAGAGCACTGAACATACTAAAAAAGGTTACCTCTGTCAAAGACGAAGGT
>DPSW01000370.1:242-487 GCA_003527145.1 Clostridiaceae bacterium
CAAAAAAGGCCAAGCAATACTTGAAGAACTCTGGGGGAAGGGTTTCCAAAGCTATTGAAATGGCTGAGAATCAAATTTCTTCAGGCGGGGTGGTATGACCATGAGTGCCTTGCTTCAAATAAAGAACCTTGATATAGAATTGAGAACTCAAAAATCCGCTTATAAAGTGGTTGAAGACATAAACATAGAAATAGGAAGGAAGCAAACCTACGGTATCGTTGGAGAATCGGGCTGCGGCAAGAGCC
>DPSW01000370.1:559-14885 GCA_003527145.1 Clostridiaceae bacterium
GGAAAGGAAATATCCATGATATTTCAAGAGCCTATGACTGCATTGGACCCCCTTTTTAATATAGAAAGCCAAATTGTAGAAGTATTGAGGTTTCATTCAAATTTGAGTGAAAATGAAATGAAGGAGACTGCCCTGGAAATGCTGAAAAAGGTTGGAATACCGAGGGCAGAGTCGATAATGAAGGAATATCCCCATCAGCTTTCAGGCGGCATGCTTCAGAGGATAATGATAGCCACGGCTCTCATATGCAACCCAAAGCTTCTCATAGCTGACGAGCCTACGACCGCATTGGATGTCACCATACAGGCACAAATTTTGGACCTCATGAACGAACTGAAAAACTCCTATGATACTTCCGTGATAATGATAACCCATGACTTAGGTGTTATAGCGGAGACCTGCGATCGGGTAGCAGTATTCTATGGCGGCCAGGTAGTGGAAGAGGCGGATGTAGTAACTTTATTTCATAATACCGCTCATCCTTATACTTTTGGGCTCTTAAAAGCGGTGACATCTTTAGGCGATAAGAATAAAGGCCTGTATTCCATACCCGGTGTCGTACCCTCTGCGGATAAAATGCCCAATGGCTGCAGGTTCTCGGAAAGATGCGGCAAGAGACAGGATATATGTATGGATACTGCTCCAAAGTTGATTGAGATAGAAGAAGGGCACAAATGCAGATGCTGGCTTCATGAAAGGGGGTACCGCAATGGCTAAAACATTGCTTGAGGTAGAAGGCCTGAAGAAATATTTTCCTGTGAAATCCGGCATCTTCAAAAGAACTGTAGGCTTTGTTCATGCTGTGGATGATGTGAGCTTATCTGTTTCTGAGCGGGAGACCTTTGCTTTGGTGGGAGAAAGCGGGTGCGGAAAATCCACAACAGGGAGAAGCATACTGAGAATTTTGGAGCCCACCGAAGGCAAGGTGATATTTGACGGAGAAGATATTCTTAGCTGCTCTACGGAGCAAATGAGAAAAAAGCGGAAGGATATGCAGTTGATATTCCAGAACCCTTATAGTTCGCTAAATCCTCGAATGACTGTAAGAATGCTGCTTTCCGAGCCCTTGGAGACCCATTTTAACTTATCTTCAAAAGAGGTTCAAGATAAAGTAGTCTGGATGCTGGAGGAAGTGGGACTTGCCAGAGAGCACCTGGACAGATACCCTCATCAGTTCAGCGGAGGACAGAGACAGAGAATAAGCATTGCCAGAGCCCTTATCACGGAGCCTCGTTTTGTGGTAGCTGATGAGCCTGTTTCGGCTTTAGATGTATCTATACAATCACAGATACTGAATCTTCTGATGAAGCTCCAGCGAGATATGAACCTGACATATGTATTCATATCCCATGATCTGAACGTCGTCCGGCATATAAGCAGCAATGTGGGGGTAATGTATCTGGGGCAGATTGTAGAAAAAGGGGAAACGGAGAATCTGTATGAAAGGCCTCTGCATCCTTACACCAAAGCTTTATTATCTGCAGTGCCTTCCAAGGATCCGCTGAATAAGAAAAAAAGGATAATCCTTCAGGGTGATGTGCCCAGTCCTGTTAATCCTCCTAAGGGCTGCCCCTTTCATCTAAGATGCGATAAGATTTTCGAGCCTTGCAGCAGCTCAAGACCGGAGCTTAAGGAAGTAGAGACCGGGCATCATGTAGCGTGCCATTTATACTAAAAAAGCATTTATCTTTAGTCAGCTTTATGTTATTCTAATATAGTAAAATAAGGGGATAAAATAGGAGATGCGTATATGAATATAATTTTTGCACGTGACTATGATGAATTAAGCCGCCTGGCGGCAGCCAAGGTCGCTGATACAATGAGATCAAAGCCCGGTGCGGTTTTGGGACTGCCTACCGGCAGCACTCCCTTGGGCATGTATAGAGAGCTTATATCGATGTACAAAGAAGGCAAGCTATCCTTTAAGGATGTCACTACCTTTAATCTTGATGAATATGAGGGCATTCCAAAGGAAGATGAGAACAGCTATTACAGGTTTATGAGGGATAATTTCTTCAGCCACATAGATATAGACAAAGAAAGGACCAATATTCCTGATGGAATGTCCTGCGACGTGGAGGAAGAATGCAGAGATTACGAAAGAAGGATTGAAAAAGCCGGCGGGATTGATTTGATGGTCCTGGGAATAGGCAATAACGGGCACATAGGCTTTAATGAGCCGGCATCATACTACGCCGGAATAACTCATAGGGTGAAGCTTCACCAAAACACCATAGAGGCAAACGCCAGGTTCTTCGGCTCTGTTGAAAAGGTGCCCAAATATGCTGTCACCATGGGAATCAAAAGCATTATGCACTGCAGAAGCATAATGATTCTGGCCAGCGGCAAAGCAAAGGCCGGTGCAATAAAAAAAGCCCTGGAAGGGTCTATAACTCCTGAGCTTCCTGCTTCTGTGCTGCAGCTTCACAGGGACTTGACAGTAATAGTGGATGAGGAAGCAGGTTCTTTACTGAAGTAATTGGGAGACGGAAACCAGGTCAAGTCACTGAAGCTTCACAAAAAATCACTGAAGGGTTGATAATATTAAACTTATGTGAAATTTATGAAATAAAAAATCTCTTTGTGTTTTTTCGTGAAAAATTCCGTGTCTTTCAGTGGTTACCGTTCCCTTTACATCTCGATGATTTCATAATTATTATCCAAAAGGTTTATAAAAAGCATTTTGTTTCTTAAAAGCTCTCCTCTTCCGATAAGGAGCTTTAAGGCTTCAGAAACCTCAATGGATGCCGTCAGAGCAGGCGTGAAGGACGGATTTCCAAGGGGGTTTTTTATTTCTGCATCGTTAAGCCCTGAGTATATTTTATCCAGGGTCCTGTCTCCGGGCATTATGGTAGCAACCTGCGCATACCAGCCCGATATGGCGCCATGAACCAAGGGCACTCCAAGATCCTCGCAGGATTGCTGCAATATCATTCTGCCGCTCACATTATCCAGAGCATCGATGACCACTTCGGCTTTTTTTAGCATGATCCCGGCATTATTTTCATCTATTATATTCATTACAGGCAGAAGCTCTACATCCGGATTGACCAGCTTCATCCTCTCCAAAGCCGCCAATGCCTTGGGCTTGCCCAGATTTTGCGTATGAGAAAGTATCTGCCTGTTAAGATTGCTGTCTTCAAAAACATCGCCGTCTATGGCTATTATCTTACCTACACCCAATCTTCCCAGCATTTCTATTATGTGGCCGCCCAAGCCTCCGCAGCCTGCTACGGCTACTGTTTTATGTCTCAATAAGTTATTTTCTTCTTCTGATATACACATCATATTTCTGTCATATCTACCCACTGGTGCACCTCCAATGCAGTTTTGAATACATTATACCATAATCCGGGATATATAAAAAATGGGCAAATAGGAGAACGGAAACCACTGAAAGACACCCTCCGTGAAAATTCGTGGTTTCCGTTACCTTTGTCATTTCCTATTTATTGTAACACTGTAGGTTCTAGCTTCCTCCTGGATGATATGGCTGTTCTCTACTCTGAATTTTATATTCTTGATGTTTTCTTCATATTGGGTGAAGATGTCCTGACCCTCTTCTATAGTGACTGCCTGAAAATGTATTGCATCTCCGGGTCCCATTTGCGCAAGCAGCGGCAAATCTGCCCAAATAACAGTGGCAATCTTTGTATAGCCCCCGGTGGTTTGCCTGTCTGCCATCATGATAATAGGAGAGCCGTGTCCCGGCACCTGGACTGATCCGAATGCTATTCCGTCGGATATTATATCGGGGCCCTTGACGTGAGTAAGGGTGGGCCCTTCCAGTCTGTAACCCATTCGGTCTGCTTCCGCAGTAATTTTATATTCGGAATTCAAGAAGATCTCTATCATTTCAGAAGAAAAATGATCATCCTGAGGACCCAATATAACTCTTGCAATATTATTTTTGTGGAATCTCGGTATATACCCGGGAGAAATATATTTTCCCGCTTCCGCCTTTGAGCTTGCTGAATCTATGGGAACTTCATCGCCTTCCATAAGCTTTCTTCCGTTATAGCCTCCAAGGGAACCTCTTACATAAGTAGATCTGCTCCCCAGTATTGCAGGGACGCCAATGCCTCCGCCAAAGGCTATATAGGATCTGAGGCCCTCTGAGGATCCGGAGAAGGTGAGGCTGTCACCTTTGCTTACCTCAATGCTTCTCCACATATGAACTTTATTGCCGTTCAGTCTTGGCTCCATATTGGCGCCGGTTATAGCTATATATCCGTCAAATTCCATCTGGATGCTGGGTCCCATGAAGGTGGTTTCCAAAACCGCCGTATTTTCATCATTTCCTACAAGAATATTGGCAATTCTGAAGGAAAAGTCATCCATTGCTCCCGCTACGGGTATTCCGTATCTTTGAAGGCCCGTTCTCCCGCTATCTTGAACAGTTGTAAAAAGTCCTGGTTTCAATATTTTTATCATACCCATAACATTACTCCTTATCAAGCAAAGCAATATTTACTTTGTATTTCTTTTCTTCAACCAGCTTCAATATAGATTTGTATTCCTTTTCATCTACAGGTACAAATCTTACATAGTCTCCTGCATTCAATAAAACAGGAGGGTCACCGAAAGGATCATAAAGCTTTACGGGAGTTCTGCCTATCAACTGCCAGCCTCCGGGGCTGTCGATAGGATAAATGCCGGTTTGCTTCCCTGCGATTCCTACAGAGCCTCCGGGAATTTTGGTTCTCGGAGTTTTTAGCCTGGGGGTTTCGATCTTTTCCGACATACCCCCAAGGTATGGAAATCCGGGCGTAAAACCGAGCATATAGATCAAATAGTCTCTGGAGCTGTGAATTTTAACAACTTCATCCATTGACAGATTGTTATGCTGAGCCACAAATTTTATATCAGCGCCATATTCTCCGCCGTATACGGTGGGGATTTCAACCACCTTTGCCGGATCTGAATCGGCATCACCAAGATTTTCCTCCCATTCTCTCAATCTGCTGCAAAGCTCGCTGTAGCGGATTTTCACCGGGTTATAGGAAAGAAGCAGAGATCTGTATGTGGGAACCATCTCAAGTATTCCTTCCAGACCTGACTTTTCTATAGCAAGGTACATATTTCTTATTTTCTTATTTATCTCCGGACTAATGCTGTCACCAAACTCTATGATGAGGGATTTGTCTCCGGAGGGCAAAAACCTTGCGTTTTCATACATAGTCTCACCACCATTTAGTCTATTTAAATAATGCTTTGATTCCTGTTAAGGACTGAAGTCCGAGGTAGAGCGTGATCAGAACCACGAGGACCCCAAGTATAAGCATCCATTTAGGATGTTTATAATCCCCAACGACTTTTTTGTTTACTGAAGCCACGAGTATTGTNNAGGATAAGGCCATTCAAGGAACCGGCGATTACCAATAGTGTAACCGGCCTGCCTATGGTTATGAATATCAGGGTGGACACTGCGATAAAAGCTATTATCCATTTGTTGTAGTGCTCATCTATAATTTTAGAGAAGCTCTTTAAGAAAGATACTGAAGTATATGCTGCACCTACTATAGAGGTCAAAGCTGCTGCAGCAATAACTACACCGAAGAATTTATAGCCGATAACTCCTGCTGCAAGCTGAAAAGCTGATGCCGGAGGATTGGCAGGATCTAACTGCCNNAATAAGAGTACTCTCATTATAAGTGCAATGGAAATCCCCATTATTGAGGAGTTTGTGATTTCATCAAGGTTTTCTTTTCCGCTGATTCCAGCATCTAACAGTCTATGTCCGCCTGAGAAGGTAATATAGCCGCCGACGGTTCCGCCTACTAAGGTGATTATTGCCAGCATCGGCATTTGCGTAGGCACAAAGGTTCTTGCTATTGCTTCACCTACAGGAGGTTGAGTTGTTAAAGCAACATAGCCTACCAAAACTATCATAAGCGCTCCAAGAACTTTTGTGAAAAAGTCCATTGCTTTGCCTGCTTCTTTTGATAGGAATATGGCGATGGCTATTGCAGCAGAAATTGCCGCACCTATCTTCAGATCTAATCCTAAGACCACTTCCAAGCCCATGGCTGCTCCGCCGACGTTGCCTATGTTGAATGCCAGACCGCCTAAAGCTACCAAAAATGCTATGAAATAACCTAGCCCGGGGAGTACGGTATTTGCAATATCCTGGCCTCTCATGCCGGATATGCCTATCACCCTCCAAACGTTTATCTGTGCTATGAAGGATAATATGATCGATGCTAAGATTACAAAGCCAAAGTCAGCCTTCAGTTGTTGCGTGAAAACTGCTGTCTGGGTGAGAAAGCCGGGCCCTATGGCTGATGTAGCCATCAAAAATGCTGCACCCAATAGAACTGAGAAATTTTTATTCTTCATAATGACGACTCCTCTCTAAATTAGCAATATTCTTGGTTAAGACGTATATTATAACTTCGCTTGAGATTTAAAATGCGCTGCTTAGGGGCTTTAACCCAACACCTTCTGCTTCCAGACTTTTTCTTATCGTGTTTACAAAGTTTACAGCCTCCGGATTGTCTCCATGGACACATATGGAATCGGCTGCTATAGATATCTCTTTACCGTCGATGGCAGTGACCTTGCCTGTCAATACCATTTTTTTGACTCTCTCGATAGCCTCCTTTTTATCATGGATCACTGAACCGGGCAGCTTGCGGGATACCAAGGTTCCATCTGAGTTGTAGGCTCTGTCTGCAAATACCTCCTGGGCAACCCTTAAACCTTTTTCCAAGGCTCTCTTTGCGATATAACTTCCAGACAGTGCCAATAATNNTTCAGCAAGATCCGGCTTTACGGAGGTTGTGTTGTAAAAGGCTCCATGAAGCTTAACATGCTGAAGCTTTGCGCCCGAGGCCTGGACAAAAGCGTGAAGAGCACCCAGCTGATATAGCATGTATACCCTTGCTTCCTTTGGCGTGATGTCCATATTTCGCCTGCCAAAACCCATAAGGTCCGGATAACCGGGATGTGCGCCAATTCCTAATCCATTTGCAGCGGCCATTCTTACTGTGTCATCCATGATCAGAGGGTCTCCTGCATGCCATCCGCAGGCAATGTTTACCGAGCTTACATGCTTAAGCACTTCTTGGTCAAGGCCAAGTTTATAGCTGCCAAAGCTTTCTCCTACATCACTGTTTAGATCAACGAATTTGGACATAAAATTCCTCCTTTAATGGTTCATAATATGAACCACCGATTTAATTATAACAATTTGATTCTACAAATAGTCTGAAAAATCCTTCATTGTTAAATGATTGTCTATGTTCAGATTATTTATATATTATATTCACTTCAGGCCAATATTATTTCAAAATAAAAAGACATGCATAAGAAATAGCATATCTTTCAAGGCTGCTGATACATCAGCTATAAGAAGAATGGTATGTATATCTGAGCAGGCCGGGGGACGGAAACCACTGAAAGGCACGAAAATTTGCACTGAAAAACACGAAATAGGTAACAAAAAAGCTATAGTCAAGCTTGTCATTCTGAAGGAGCAAAGGGACTGAAGAGCCTCAAATTAGATCCTTCGGGCATAGCCCTCAGGATGACAAGGTCGCTGGACTTTCATAGCAATAACCCCAGTGTAAGGCTTTTATACACTATACATGGCTATACATGGATGCTATTGCTTATGAAGATATAATTAAGTTACTTATCCTCTGTAACCTAATGCCCGGGATATTCCGCGAGTGGCTTTCAAGACTTCGGACACATAGAGGTCGATGGTATCATCATTAAGGCGGTTTTCCGGTCCCACTATGCTTAGCGATCCTGCTACATTTCCTGTATAATCCATGATGGGAGCGCCTATGGCATAAGTTTCTTCAGCCAGCTCGCTGTAGCTTATGGTATAGCCCAGCTTTCTTGTTTCCTTGATTGTTTTCCAGATCTCATCTTTATCTATAACTGTATTCTTTGTATATTTTATAAGCTCAACCTTGCTCAATATCTTGTCAATTTCTTCATCAGGAAGAAAAGAAAATATTGCCCTGGGGCAGGCTCCTGCGTAGAGAGGCGCTCTTCGTCCCACCCTTGTATAAGCCTTTACAGGCCTTGAGCATTCCAGTTTTTCTATATATATGGCTTCATCGCTGCTTTGGACCACAAGCTGGGAGCATTCGTTTATCGCACTTCTAAGCCTTTCCATATAGGGTCTGGCTATAGCCTTAAGCTCGATATTATTGCTGACGATATTGCCAAGCTCAAGAAATTTAAGCCCTAGCTTATATTGGCTTTCTTTACCCATCACGTCCACCTTCTGCAGGTATCCTCTGCTTTCCAGAGTAGACAGTGTTCTATATACGGTAGCCTTTGGTATGTCTGATATTCGGGATAATTCGCTTAAACCGATGGTATCCCTGTCATAATTAAAATAGCTCAGAAGATATAGTGCCTTATCCAGGCTGTTATTTTTTGAGTCCTTTTTTTCTTTTTCTTGCATGGCAATCTCCCCACTCAAATCTAAGCACTGTAGTTATTTAATAGGCATTTGGCCTTAAATACTTTTCTTATTATATCATATCATAAAAAAAAATAACGGTCATGCATAGGATTTTTATCTGCGCATGACCGTTGACCGGCTCTTACAATTGATTTTTTATATTGGAATATTTATTTTTAGCATTATTTACATCCTGATCTTGAGCATCCTTTGTTTGATACCAGCCTTTTTTCTTCATTGTATCAAATATAGTATATTGCAACTGATGAGTTTCCAGCAGGTTGCTTGTGAGCGTCTGCCTTAAGTTCTGACAGGAAGACTCTGTTATTCCCGTGTTGTAAGCAGATATTATTTGTTTTTCCATAGTGAGCAGATCATCCATTATATCTTGATCATTAAACTGTGCATTATTATTCATCTATAGTTCCTCCTATTTGTGAGAATTTAAATAATTGAGCAGCTGGTCGAAGTGGGCCTTGTGTTTTGCGGCCGCATCATTGCAAATATTTGTAAGCTCTCCATTANNTACAGCCAGAGCTTCATAATTTAATTGATCTTCTAATACTGTAAGGTTTTTTGCTTCTATCTGGGGATTGTTCATGTACATTTCCTCCATTCATTTCATTTCAATATTTTCACATATATTTTATATATATTATGAAAAAATTATTAGTGGAAACAAAATCTATATATGGACAAGCCTTCTCATAGATAGGTTTGAACATGCACGTAAATTTTTACCATGCATATATTAGAATAAGTATGATTTAGGAGGTAGATTTGTGAATAAAACGATGACTTGCCCTATGATGAATAATATGAATTGGGCAATGGCACCTCAGATGTATCAGGGTATGGAATACGGTATGGAGCCTGATATGGAAGATATTTATGCTGAAGATGATAGAGACGAAGAATACTTTAAGGATATGCACCCTGAAAGCTGCAAAAAGATCATGCCTTATATAAATAAAGAACTGGATAGGATGGAAACAGAAGAAAGTCCGTTGTATGAAGAATATCCGGATAGAGAACTGCTTGAGCGCATGGGGGACAGGATATATGACAAAGCAGTGGCAGATATGCCTGAGATGGAGGAACAGTGGGAAGGAAGGCAGTTCGGCCGCAGAAGATTCCTTAGGGACTTGGTAGGAGTTTTGCTTTTAGGAGAACTTCTTGGCAGAAGGAGAAGGCGCAGGAGAAGAAATTACGACTATTACAATAATGATTGGTACTACTAAAGCGGCCGGCCGGTTTGAAGGTCTACCTTCATCATATCATTTTTTATATGCTCAATGACAGCATTGCCATTGGTCCAGTTATTGATGTCCCCTATGAGAGCATCCTTTTGCTCAGGCGGTATGAGGAAGGTCATTTCAACCATGTCCGTATAAAGAATATCCTTTATTAAATATNNGATTTTGCCCAGCTGGCTGTAATCAATATGGACTGAATAAAATGAAAAGGCTCTCACTTCGATAATTCCAGCTGCCGAGACTGCAAGCTTTGCACCTTCGGCGTAAGCCCTTATGAGGCCTCCGGCACCAAGGAGAATGCCGCCGAAATAGCGGGTAACGACGACAATTGTATTAGTGAGGCCTTCTTTTCGTAAAATTTCTAAAATAGGCATTCCGGCTGTGCCGGAAGGCTCACCGTCATCACTGGAACGTTGTATAGAGGCACTTTCTCCTAAAATGTACGCATAGCAGTTATGAGTAGCATCATAATGCTTTTTTTTAATAGAATTCAAAAATTCTATTGCTTGCTCCTCAGTGGTTGCCGGCATTGAATAGGATATAAACCGGGACTTCCTCTCAATAAAAGAAGCCTCTCCGTATTCCTTTAACGTTTTGTATGATTTTTCCATAGCACACCTGTAAAAAAGTATTTTCAGCACATATTATACAATAAAGCACACATATTTGCCAGTTTCAAAATATTACATAGTATTTATAGTCAATATCCTTGTTAATATCCTTCCATTGTGTTAATAATATTCTTATCAATTTACTTGGAGGATCATATGGATACAAGAATTTGGTGTGAGTTTGCTAAGCCTCTGGAGGTTTGCTCTGATCATATATTGGACATTTTTAAAAAACATGATGTAACGTTAAATTATAGGCTTGATTATGGAGAGGATAGCTCCGAGTTCTATAAAATGCTGGAGATATACAATAAAAGTGGAATTCCGGTGTCTATCTGGGCAACCTTATCCGACGATATGGGATATTGGGTAAACGAGCAAAATGCCCAAAATTTTTTTGATTATATAAAGGCTTTGCTGAGCAGGATTGAGAGCAAGGGCTTAAAGATCAAAGGATTGTGTATTGATATGGAATCTCCGCTGGAGGATATAAGGCGTATCGGATCGCCCAGAAACAAGCTTGAGCCCATAATAGCCTATGGGAGAATGCTTACTTCCAACCTCAACAAGAGTCGGTTTAAAAAATCAACGGATATTTTTACCGATGCGGCCTGCTATATAAGGGAAAAAGGTCTGGAAGGATATGCAACCTGCATACGCCATAGCTATTATGATCTCAGATTCGGCAGTGAGCTGATGCAGAATGCTCTGGAAATACCGGTCTTTAAGGTGCCCTGGGATAAATACAATCTTATGTATTATGCCACGATGATAAGAAATGAGATGAAAAAATATAAGAAGGTCAATGTGGATTATTTGATATATCATCAGGTTTCTTATTTGAAGAGAATTCTCAATGACAAGCTGGCCGTATCCGTCGGGGTCACAAATATAGGAAAGCTGGGAAACGAGCCCTATTACGAGTGCATGGATGATTTTGAGAAGGATATAGGCATTTTGAAGGAATGCGGTGTGGAGGACTTTTCACTGTTCAGCTTGGACGGCATCATGAATAATAAGGCCAGGCTGGAAGAGTTTTTAAGCAGGATGAAAAATGCAAAGCCTCTGAAGCCGGAGCCTTGCTCACGTGTTATACGAAACGAAGCCTTGGTAGGCTATATGATGAATCTGGGGAAGCTGTACTATCAACTATTCAGATGAATATGGAAATGGGGAGGCGGAGAACACGTTCTCCGTTCTCCTACCTGCGCTTTTTCTTGGTAGTAAATACAGATACTATCGTCCATATCAAGGACATGGAAACTACTATGGTCCATTCGATTCCTCGAAGCGCAACCGTATCAAATATGGTGTGGAAGAAGGGTACATAGATGACCATGAGCAAAAGCCCCAAGGAACACAAGACAGCAAGTATCAGCCATATATTGCTCAGAGGGTTGATTTTAAGTATTGATCTATGCTCCGACCTGCATTCAAATACGAAGGACAGCTGAGAGAGCACAAGGGAAGCGAAGGCGCAGGTCCTTGCTCTCTGTATATCGTTGTATGTCAGATAAAGCATAAGTGCATATACCGACAAAGTGCCTAAGCCGATGGCGATCCCTCTCATCAATATCTTTAAACCCAGACCTTCTGAAAAGATGCCTTCTTTTTTGCTTCGAGGCCTTCTCAGCATTATATCATT
The DNA here is from genome assembly GCA_003527145.1 of Clostridiaceae bacterium. Taxonomy (GTDB): domain Bacteria; phylum Bacillota; class Clostridia; order Lutisporales; family Lutisporaceae; genus Lutispora. The sequence continues at coordinate 12,497 of DPSW01000370.1, forward strand.
ATCAGGCGGGTCTATCCCTAATGCCATGGCAGGAAGTCCGTCGGTGACTAAATTTACCCACAATATCTGGATTGGTATCAGCGGCACAGGCATATACAAAAGAGAAGCTAGAAACATGGTCAATACTTCCCCAATATTGCAGGATAGCAAGTAACGGATGAATTTTCTTATGTTGTCATAAATGATCCTGCCTTCTTCAACCGCAGCTACGATGGTGGAAAAATTATCATCCAAAAGCACCATTGAAGATGCTTCCTTGGTTACATCGGTTCCGGTTATGCCCATAGAGATGCCTATATCTGCCTCTTTTATTGCAGGTGCGTCATTAACCCCGTCCCCGGTCATGGCAACTGTATGGCCTGAAGCCTTCAACGCCTTCACTATTCTGAGCTTATGCTTCGGAGATACTCTGGCATATACTGCTATGCGGCCTGATGCCTTTTCAAGCTGTTTATCGCTCAGTTTATCAAGCTCACTCCCGGCCAGTATCTGGCTTTCTGAAGTTAAGATTCCTAATTCTTTCCCGATTGCAGCCGCTGTCATTTTGTGATCCCCTGTTATCATGACGGGCCTGATGCCTGACATGATACAGGTTTCAACTGCTTTTGCAGCCTCCGGCCTTGGAGGATCTATNNCCGGTCATACCAAGAAATACAAGATCCTTTTCCAATGAGTTTTTGTCTATTGAGCCATCAAGCTTTTTGTAGGCTGCACCCAGAACTCTCAAGGCTGATGATGCCATCCTCTCATTTGCAGATAATATGTTCTTCATATCCAGATAGGTCATGGGCTGCTCCCCTTTAGGCCCATAATATTTGGAGCATAAGCCTAAGATAATGTCTACTGCACCCTTTACGAACACATAGGATTCACCGTTCTTCCTTTTCGCTGCCACTGTCATTCTTTTTCTGTCAGAATCAAAGGGTATTTCATGAACACGCTTATATTCCTTATCCAGATTTGGTTTCTTTATGCCTGCTGTCCATGCCGCTTTGAGTATTGCCAGTTCCGTAGGGTCTCCCGAGCTCTCCGGCTCCGACATCAGCTTTTCTTCATAAAAAGCATCATTGCATACTGCGGAAGCTGTGAAAAAAAGCTTTACAGCATCTGAAGAAGGGAATCTATCCTTGTGGGGCTCTATAAACTTGTCTCCTATATACAGCTTTTTTACCGTCATTTTGTTCTGGGTCAGGGTACCGGTCTTGTCGGAGCATATTACAGTTGTGCTTCCCAGCGTCTCTACTGCAGGCAGCTTTCTTACCAGCGCATTTCTCTTATACATCCGTTGGACACCTATAGCCAGCGCCACAGTGACGATGGCAGGCAGTCCTTCAGGTATAGCTGCAACTGCAAGGCTTATACCCGTGAGGAGCATATTATAGGGTTCTTCTCCTCTCATTATCCCGGTTATTGAAACTACAGCGCATATGATAAGGCATATGGCTACTATGTATTTGCCTAACTGAGCCAACCTTCTTTGCAGCGGCGTATATTCATCAGGTATTTCCTGCAGCATGTTGGCTATTTTACCCATTTCCGTATTCATACCCGTAGAATATGTGACGACCTTTGCCTTTCCTGACGTGGATATGGTTCCCATGAACACCCTGTCAGAGCCCCTGGGTTTTTTCTCTACGGGGACTGATTCTCCGGTAAGCAGGGACTCGTCTACCATAAGACCTGTGCATTCAAGGACTATTCCATCTGCAGGTATTCTATCGCCTGCCTCTATGAGCAGCAGATCCCCCGGAACCACATATTTGGCACTGATATGAGACAGCTTGCCTTCCCTTACGACTTTGGCCCCCGGTGCAGAAAGCTCCATCAATGCTTCTATGGAGCGCTCTGCCTTGAACTCCTGGATAAAGCCGAGTATGGAGTTCAATACTATTATTGCCAGTATGGTTATTGCATCTGCTCTCTCACCAAAAAACCAGGATATCAGGGCGGCTCCTATCAGCACTAATGTCATGAGATTTTTAAACTGTTCAGCGAAAATAGTTATAGGACCTTTTTTATTCTTTTTTATCAGCTCATTGAACCCGTGTTTTTTTAGTTTCTCCAGAGCCTCTTTTTCACTTAGCCCTTTAGTCAGCGGCCCTTTTCTCCNNTTATGTTTTCCATATTAGTCCCCTCTTTTCCCTATGCTTTTCCTTTTAACACCGAATGAAGTCTCGTTCAATTATTATTCTTGAAAAGGGGATAATATGTTATCAGACAGGCACATTATGTACAAAGAAATTAACAGTATCCTCAGTTCGGATAAAAAATACATGGCAGGAAATGCTATGAGTAAAAGCTTTGGGAGGGATAAGATTGAATTTTAATAAAAAAAGATACGGAATACTTTCTTTTATTGTAACAGCAGGGCTTTTGGCGTTTTTAGCCG
>DPSW01000370.1:14907-17836 GCA_003527145.1 Clostridiaceae bacterium
GGAAAATCAGAGAAAGATATCATTGATGAGACTATCGAAAAGATGTCGCAAAGCTTTGTTGCAAGCTGTTTTGCAAGAGATGAATATATTATTAACGGCTTGCTTTCTAAAGATGCAGCCTATATCAAGTCTCCCGACGGTTCATCCTTTATAAGATATACAGGAGGCGGTCAGCTGATAGAGGGCTATATGGCTACTGACAGAAGCCTGGCGGATTACAGGCAGCGCTGGTGCTATACGGAGGCTGAGACAGCCATGGCCGGTGTGGAGATAACACTTGAAGGCAATAACAAGCCTGTTGTATGGTATCTCCACTATAAAAAGGAAAACGGTCAGTGGAAGCTTTTTATGCTGGAAAATGAGTAGGGACCTACAATACCTGCATTATGACGCACTTCAGGTAAAGGGATTCATTATAGGCCGATATTATGGGATGGTCCTTTGCCTGGACTCGTGACTCTATGATGCGCAGTGTTTTTTTCGCGTCTTTGGCAGCCTCGAGGAGCATTTTTTGAAATATTTCGGGATACATGTAGTGGGAGCATGAGCAGCTGATCAAGAAGCCGCCGGGATTTATTATCTTCATCGCTCTCAGGTTTATTTCCTTATAACCTCTATAAGCNNAAGCAGGAGGGTCTAAAATGACCACATCAAATTTTTCTCCATTTTGCTGATATTCCTTCAATATATCGAATACATTGGCCAAAACTACATGGACCTTTCCCTGCAGACCGTTCAGAGCCGCATTAGCAGCTACATATCCTGCTGCATGGTCTGATATATCTACTGCGATGACCTCTCTGGCTCCATAATGAGCGGCATGGAGAGCGAAGCCTCCTGTATGGGTAAAGGTGTCCAGTACCCTTGCATTGCCTACAAGGGGCTTGAGAGCGGCCCGATTTTCCCTTTGGTCCAGAAAATAGCCGGTTTTCTGGCCGTTTTCAATATCTACAAGCATTTTGACTTCGTTTTCTACAATTTCAACCTTGGTGTCAAAAGGGCCCTTCAAAAATCCCTTCTTTTGCTCCATACCTTCCAATTCTCTGATCTGCACATCATTTCTTTCATATATGCCTTTAGGGTTCAGTATCTCGTCTAGGATTTCCACAATCATATCCTTGTATTTTTCTATGCCGAGGGATAGGGTCTGAATGCTCAAATAATCCTCAAATTTATCGACTATAAGTCCGGGAATGAAGTCGGCTTCGCCGAACACAACCCTGCAGCTTCTTGTGTCAACCATTTTTTTTCTGTATTCCCAGGCATCATTTATTCTTTTCCTTAAGAATTCCCTGTTTATATCCTCTTGCTTTCTGGTCAGTATCCTTACTCTTATCTTTGAATTATCATTTATGTAGCCTCTTCCGATGAATTTATCCTTCCAATCATATATATCGACAATATCGCCATTCTCATAGCTTCCATGGACCTTATCGATTTCATTGTCATATACCCATGAATGGCCTTCAACGATTCTTTTATCTTTTCCCTTTTGCAGCTGAAGCTTTATCATATTTTCTATCTTATCCTCCTTAAAATTCAGAACTCAGAGCTTGAGACTTAATATTAATAATATTACATTGCCCAAAAGTATTATACAATAGTATTAATATATGTAAGCTTGTAACTTTTTAGATAGTGTTGCGTCTTAATTAATGATGCATTCGGGACTTAAATTTTGGAGGTATGATGATGAAGAAGATTATTGCGGTTTTATTGGTGGGAATATTGATGCTCACAAGCATAATGCCTATATATGGAGATGACGGAAGCATTAAGGTCAGTACGGAAATAGGCTTCAATAAAGTTTACAGGACAGGCTTTACGACTCCTGTAACTATAACGCTGGAAAATAATAAAAAGGATATTGACGGGGAGATTCAAATCGAGATTCCCAGCTCGGCAGGCCCTATGGGCGTGGAGACGGTCAATATCTATTCTATAAATATAAATCACCCCAAAAATACTACAAAAAAATACACCATGAATATACCGATACCTGCATCCTTGCTTACTACAAAGCTGAGGATAGTAGAAGGGAAAAAGATTCTGCATGAGCACTATATGAGAATAGATATGGGAATAGCAGAAAATGTGATGCTTGCAGGTGTGCTAAGCGATAATCCCGCAAATTTGAGCTATATGAATGGTTTTACCTTTAAAGCTCTTCAAGGAAGCAACAGCATGAAAATGGCTGATCTGAGTGAGGAATCCTTTCCTGAGGATCTTGAAGTGCTGAACGGCTTTAACGCAATAATAATAAANNTAAACCAGGGCGGAATTTTAATCCTGGGAACGGGCCCCAATGGAGGAAAGACTCTATCGGTCTTCAAGGATGATTTTATGACCGGAGAAAAGGGAAGCTTGATCAAGGTATCTGCAAAGGGGATGGGCGCATTAGCAGGAGACGGATTTGCAGAAACCATTGAGGTGCTGGATATAAAGGCGAAGGGCGGAGAAGCTTTGATCTCCGAGAATGGAATAAACATAGTGCAGCAGATAGGCAAAGGCAAAGGGAGGATACTCTTATTATCCTTTGATATGGGCCTTGAACCCATATCTTCCTGGAAGTTCAACAGGTACTTTATGGAAGCCCTGGTTCAGAGAGCAGCTCCGCCAATTTACTCAGGAGAATACTTTGAAAAGTACATGGCCATGGAACGAGGCTACGAACACAGGATAGACAGAGCCCTGAGGAATATCCCTGAGATTCCGCTCCCCGGATATAAGACGATCATTATATTATTTGCAATATATNNCCGTGAGCTATATTATATTGAAAAAGAGGGACAAAAGAGAGCTGGTGTGGGCAGTGGTACCCGCATTATCTATAGTATTCACAGTTTTCATATACTTTGTAGGCTTCGGCACCAGGCTTACCGGACCTATATTCAATAAAATATCCGTCATATACGGTGACGGCACAGGA
>DPSW01000157.1 GCA_003527145.1 Clostridiaceae bacterium
CATATGCTTTCTGCTCGGCTGTCAAGGCTTTATATGCTTCTCTTGCTTCTTTTACAGCATCCTTATTTTCCAGTCTTAGCATCTCCAGCACCGGAAGAGCATTTATCTTCTCATCCACTGCTGCTGCTTTTGCTTTATCTTCCTTAATTCTGTTTTCTTCTTCCTTCAGGTGTTTAGCTTCTTCCTCCAGGACCGCTATTTTTGCCTCAGCCCTTAGAAGTTTTTCATAGTTAGTAACATATGCTTTCTGCTCGGCTGTTAAGGCATTATATGCCCCTCTTGCTTCTTCTGCGGCCTTCTTGTTCTCCAGCTTTAATATCTCTATTGCAGGAAGATCATTGATCTTCTTTTCTACTACAGCTGCTTTCTCTTTATCAGCCTTGATTCTGCCTTGCTCTTCCTCAGTTTTCTTTTGTTCCTCTTCTAATGCTGCTATTCTTTTCTCAGCATTTTCAAGCTTTGTATAGTTAGTTACATATACTTGCTGTCCGGCTGTCAAAGCTTTATATGCTTCTCTCGCTTCTTCCACAGCTTTCTTATTTTCCAGCTTTAGCATCTCAGTCACCGGAAGATCATTGATCTTCTTTTCCACTGCTGCTGCCTTTGCCCTATCTTCCTTGATCCTTTTTTGCTCCTCTTCAAGGCGTTTTGCTTCTTCCGCCTTCCTTTGCTCTTCTGCTAATCTGGATATCTCCGTTTGGGACTCAGACAGCTTGCTGTAATTGGTGACCAGCTGCTTTTGCTTTGATGTCAGCGCATTATATTTAGCTGCCGCATCCTCTACCGCTTCTTTGTCTGTCAGCTTTATATCCGTGGGCAGTGCGGCTATTTTATTGATAACCGCATCTGCCGCAATCTGATCATCCATCTCAGGCACCTTGACGGGGGCCAGGTCTGTGCCTGTGAAGTAGAATTCTTCTCCCCTTATATTCTCGCTGATGTTGCCTACCAAGTCTTTGGCCTGGGAATCTATGATCAGAATGTATTCGTATCTTCCCTCAAGAGGCTGGCCCAGAGTCAATATGACCTTGTTCTTATCGATNNTTCTTCAGGGAATTGGTTATAGTCTTGTATTTGCTATAATCATCCGCATTCTTTATGGTATATCTGCCTTCATATCCTATAGCTTCGTTATACTCGATCTCCACTGTCAATCTGTCTATAGCGGTAACAGTGAGTATATACGGCTTATCCTCATCTTTGTATTCGCCGTAGAGCATGGTGTAGCCGCTATCGGTATTCTTAGCTTTAATGCCGTGCTTATCCGTCAATATCTTGCTCAAATCTACCTTGTAGTCTTTGTTGTTGTCAATATACTTAGTGGAACTGATAGTAAAGGTCACCAGCTTATCGTCTTCTCTTTCCACTTTTACATCAAAGGTGGCGGAAGGAGTACCTATTGTGCTTGCTTTGCTATTTTTGACCACTACTTTCTTTGACATTTCCAATTCAAAGGTTTTGCCGTCCCTCTGGGTGATATATAATATCTCGGGAACCTCGGGCTCCTCATCGTTGCCATATATATCCATGCCATAATCCCATGAATAGCTCCTGTCAAAAGCATTCCTGTTCACCGATTTGTCTCTTATGCCCTTTAAGGAATCTTCTTTGACTATGGTATAAACTCCATAACCTGATAGAGTTTTGCCCTCTTCCACATTGGAAAACTCTATGGTCCTGCCATCATCTGTTGTGGCTTTGGCATAAAGCTTGATGGTTTTGTTGCCTGCCTTTAATACCATAGCCGTTGCATCGCTGCCGCCTGTTGTGTAGCTCACGGGCTCATCAAATACTGCAGCCACTACATACTTATTTACTGTATAGACATATTGGAGCTCAGGGCCTCGCAGGTCATTCTCCCCTGCTATGGCTCTGAATTCAAAGCTCAGCTTCAATCTATTGCCTGTAGCATCCACAACTCCGTTTATATTTATCTTGTATATCTTTCCTTCCGTCATGGATGCGGTCTCCAGCGTAACCTTCTCATCCTCATATTTTGCACCTATAGGAGAGCCTATATCGTTATTTATCTCATAATTTGCAATATCCTCTGCACTTTTCTCATCCAAGGGTTTTGTGAAGTATATCTCAATTTTATTGCCGCCCACTACTTTATAATTCTTGACAGTAGCTGCCGCAAAATCATCCCGGGATACCCTCAGGGTTCCGCTGTTGTTTTTTTCCATTACGTTGCCGAATTCATCTTCTATATTAAAAATCGTCACAGTATAAGAACTGTTTACGTCAAGGTCCTCCACACGAAGCATGACTTTGTATTTGCCATCGGCATGGGATACCTTTTCCACGCTCTCTACATATATGCTTTCCTTGTACCTGTCATTTCTGGTAATCTCGTAATTATTCGCATCCAATACAGTAGCTTCATTAAATCTGCTGCTGTCGCTGAATACCACCTGGATATAGTTTCTGGACAGGGCCTTGAGATCGCCTTTGGAAAGCTGAGGTGCCGAAGTGTCCACCCTCATGCCGTAGAAGGTTTTCTTAGCCGCTTTTTTCATCACATTGGCAGCCTTTGTCTTGTCGCTTATATTCTCTACGGTCAGTTCATATCTGGCGCCGGCTTTTTGAGGCTCTGTGATCAGCTCCACCGTATCCTCATCATCTCCAACCAGCTGAGCCTCCAAGATGCCCAGCTCTGTGCCAACCGTTTTTATCAGATAGTTCCCCACATCCTCTGCCGAGGCTCTGGTAACAGCTTCGGAAAACTTTATTACCACTCGCTGATTTGTCTCGGCCTTAACATCCCTGAGTGAAGGAGCGGTGGTATCCAATCTGGTGTAAAAGGATCTGCTGTCGGATCTTAAAGCTACGCCGTCGATGGATTTTATATTTGTCGCCTTCACTGTATATTGCTTTCTTCCTACCAGGCCGTAAGTGGATAAAGTAACTTTTTTGCCTTCCAGTTCTGCCTTTACTACATCAATACCTGATATGCTGTAATTTGAAGCATTGGTGGCAGAAGCAAAATCCAATTCCTTGTCAAACTCAATAACGACTGTCTCAACATCTTCACTCTTAACATTTTTTATCCTCGGGGATCCTGATGCTTTTGCTACGCCGGTGAATTTCAGCTTTGTATTGCCTACGTTCAGCGTGTATAGCTTTCCTGAGCTCATGCTCGATGTCGTCAGCCTTACCGTATCTGCCCCAGCCAGGTCTGCAGACTTGATCGACAAGCCCTGGACAGAGTAGTTATCCAGATTTTCCCCATCATACCTGTCTATTTTCTTGGTGAAAACTACTTCTATCACTGTATTTCCCACAGCCTTTGCACTCTTTGCCTCTACATCTATGATATCCTTCATAAGCCCGGCAGCTATGGCTGTAGATTTTCTGATCTTGCCTGTGTCCACAAGAACATTGATATAAACCTTTCCGTCTTTGGTCTTTGCCTTCAAAGCCGATACAGTAGCCTTGGACAGCAAATCTATGGTAAACTTTGCTTCCTTGGAGGGCTTCAAGCCTATAGACTCTGCAAATTTCAAAGTGCCGTCCCAGGTAAAGTCTCCTTTGACCCCTGTTACCGCCTGCTTGTAGCCCAGGGTTTCCAGCAGAACCTTGTAATAGGCCTGCTCGTTTATATTGTTATAGGGTCCGAAACGCCCCCTCTCGTCTCCTATGAAGCCCAGATCGGGGTTTGCCTTGAGGTAAGCCAATATGGCGCGGCCGTCTGCCCACAATACCTCATTCTTGTCTGCAAAATTTGCAGTGCCGCTGTAGTTCAATGCCTCTTCATACAGCCCTCTCAGCTTGAGGATGGATATGGCTGCAGTAAATCTGTTCATCTGTTTTTGGGTATATTCCCATGTAACCCCGTGGCCATCGCCTTCCAGCATGC
>DPSW01000433.1 GCA_003527145.1 Clostridiaceae bacterium
TTTTTCATTTTCTATGTTTTCACCATTTATTTTTAGGATCTTATCGCCACTAGCAAAGCCTCCATCTGCAGCGGGGCACACTTTTTTCCCGCTTATATCTGTTATTGTCGATAATCCAACGATTAAAACCCCTTTTGATTCAATCTTAACTCCAATAGATTCGCCTGACGGGATCACTTGTATATCAGGCACAATACTGACTGTATTATTTTTTTTAGATAGCAAACTAAAGATTTTTACTTCACCTTGAGGCAGATAATTTTTTTCAGATAAATTAGATATCTGTGATAATCCTGCCAAAATGAGACATAAAATAAAAAAGGATATTATACTCCTCCAACCATTGTTTTTCTTAAATATTGCCAAAAGCTTCACTCTCCTGTTTCCCCAGAAGAATTCAACCTTCAAATTTCTTTCTCTATAATTTAATTTTCCTATTTCATAGTCCCATTATTCTATTAAATAATTGTCATAATTTTAAGATAAGAAGGCTTCATCAAGTATTTTACTTCCTTGAAAAAATTCTATGAAAAGCTAATATTAAGGGAATTTATACTTTTTAAGAATTAAAAAAGGCTTTGCTCAAGCCTTTTTACCTTCTAATAACTCTTTTGCCATACTTAGTGAAAAGTCATAATCATCACCAAGTGCTATCATTTTTGCAATTTCAGAAATCCTTTCCTCCTCAGTTAAATTTTTAATTTCTGAAAAAGTTTTATTGCTTTCAATATGCTTGCTGACACTTATATGATTATCAGAATAACAAGCAATCTGGGGCAAGTGAGTTATACATATAGTCTGAATATATCTGGAAATATTATATAACTTTTGGCCCACTATGTTAGCCGTATGTCCTCCAATCCCTGCATCAATTTCATCAAATACCATACAATCATGCTTTCTAAAACGAGATAGCACAGATTTTATGGCCAGCATTACTCTGGATACTTCTCCGCCGGATGCAACTTTTATCAGTGGTTTTTCAGCTTCTCCAGGGTTTGCGGATAACATAAATTCTACCTTATCAATGCCTTCTTTATCAATATGCGCTTCTCTTTTTTCTATATTAACAATAAATCTTGCTCCTGTCATATTTAAATCTCTTAGTTCTTTTTCGACCATCTCTTCCAATGCCAATGACAGCTTTTCTCGCATATGGGACAAAACAAAAGCATTTTCAAAATACTTTTCTTTTAGGCGGTGAATTTCTTGCTCATATTCACTTATTACAGCCTGACTGTTTTTAAGGCCCTCATACTCTGAAATAGCTCCTTCTCTGTAATGCAATATATTTTCTATTGTATTACCATATTTTCTCGCGAGTTTATTGATAATTTCAAGTCTTTCTTCAATCACTTCAATTTCTCCGCTGTCAAATTCAATATTATCCTTATATTTTCTTATTGGGTTTTTCAAATCTTCCAGCTTATAAAAGCAGTCTGCTATAGTATCTTTGAAATCATTTAAATTTTCATCTATTTCATTTATGTTTTCGATGGACTCAAGAGAACTTCCTATATTATCTAAAACGCTTTTCCCCTTTTCATCGCCTTGAAATAATTCACGATATATTGATGAAATCGCGTTGAAGAGCTTTTCACTATTATTTAAGAGCTTTTTGCGGTTTATTAGCTTCTCATATTCTCCTAAGGATAAATTGGCGTTATCGATCCCATCAATCTGATACTTCAGCAAGTCAAGCTTTCTTTCCCTTTCTTGACTCGTTCCATAAAGTTGCTGAAGCTTTTCGGTTAAGGAATTTATGCCATCAACCAAAGCAGCTACTTCCTTCATTATTTCAAAAAACTCTTTTGAGCCGAAGCCATCTAAAAATCTGATATGCATAGAGGGCTTAAACAAAAGCTGATGTTCATTTTGTGCCACTATATCGATCAAATAAGGGCTGATATTTTTTAGCATAGTCAATGTGACTGCCTGTCCATTTATTCGGCATAAGCTTTTTCCTGCCATGCTGACTTCCCTCTGTATAAGCAGGGAACCATCTTCTTCCATGGTTATTCCGTAGCTTTCCAGTATCTCTTCAATTTTCTTTAGAGAGCCCGAAAGAATAAAAAGTCCCTGAACAAAAGCCTTGCCAGCACCGCTCCTTATATCATCCTTGCTGAATTTTCCCCCGCAAAGGGCTCCAATCGCATCTATTATAACCGATTTGCCCGAGCCGGTTTCCCCGGTTATAACATTAAATCCATCAGTAAAGCTTACCCTCTCCTCATGAAAAATTATAAAGTTTTTAATATATAATTCATGAAGCATAGATTTCACCTATTTCATAAGTTTTTTAAACCTTTCAATAACAGGTATAACATTCTCTTGATTCCTGACCAAAACAAAAATCGTGTTATCTCCTGCTACTGTACCTACTATTTCTTTTAAATCAAAGGCATCCAGGGCTTCTGCTGCCGCATTGGCAGCACCGGAAAATGTCTTGATTACAATAAAGTTGTCTGCATAGTCTACACTTAAAACCGTTTCGGCAAATACCTTATAAAGCCGCTCATTCAGCATATTATCCTGTTCTTTCATAGCCGCATATTTATATCTCCCATCCTCAGTGAGGACCTTGATTAACCTTAATTCCTTAATATCCCTGGATACGGTGGCCTGAGTAACATTAATACCATTCTTTTTCAACATCTCAGCTAATTCTTCCTGGGTTTCGATTATGTAGTCTTCAATAATCTCAAGTATTTTGGCGTGCCTGGAAATTTTCATTTTGTTCCCTCCATTTTTTAAAATTTACGGTTTGAGTCCCATTTCTCTGATATTTTTTTTCTAAGCACTTGAAAAAAACTTCTGTCCTTTAGCTTAACCAGACTGGTGTGGCATTGAGCTTGTCTTACAGTGACAACATCTCCTGCCTTTAACTTATAGCCTTGTTGTCCATCAACAGTAAGCATGACCTCCGTATTGTTCTGGCANNCATTTGAAACTACGATAGATCTTGAATGAAGGATATGGGGGCATATAGGAGTTATTATCATGACCTTCACATCAGGGCTTACTATAGGACCGCCTGCGGATAAAGAATAGGCAGTTGATCCCGTTGGGCTTGATATCACAACTCCATCAGCAGAATATAAATCTACGAAATCATCATTGATATAAATACCTAACCTGATGATCCTTGCAAAAGGGCCTTTAGTTATTCCTATATCATTCAGCGCCACCGATTTTTCAAGCTGAATGTTATCAGTTTCAACAGTAGCCTCCAGCATCATCCTTTTTTCTATTTCATATTCTCCGGCAATTAATTTTTCCAGAGCGGGGAACATTTCCTCAGCTTCAACCTCAGTGAGAAAGCCCAAATGACCTAAATTTATTCCAAAAAGGGGTACGTTATAATATGCTGATTGTCTGGCAATATTCAAAAGTGTTCCGTCTCCACCTAAGACTATTAACAAATCACTATTCATAAAAATATCTTCATTTTTTAAACCCAACTCAGGCTTTCCAATTCTGGAAGCAATGCTATTGCCTAACAAAACCTCCTGTTCATTGTCTAACAACCATTTTGCAATACTTTCAGTCAAATGCAAATCGTTGTCCTTGCTTAAGTTTGGTATAATACCTATTCTCGACAAATAATAACACCATCCAGTATATATTATAATTGTTTATTTTATGTTCATCAAATATCCATATATAATTTTACATTAAATATGAAAATATATCCATATGTTTTGCCAAACTATTTAAAATATTCATTGGCTTCATCAACAATATCAATGATTTTATCATCAAATACCTTATTTTTTTCAGGATTCAATGTTTTTTTCAAAAAAATCAAATATTCTATGTTGCCCTCGGGTCCTCTGATAGGAGAATAAGTAAGGCCATTTAACTCAATATTCATAGAAGCTTGACAAAAATTACATATTTCCGCTATGACCTCAATATGAACATTTTTATCTCTGATCACACCTTTTTTCCCTACTTTTTCTCTACCGGCTTCAAATTGCGGTTTTATGAGGCAAACCAAAAAAGCTTCGTCCTTTAAAATAGAAATTACAGCCGGCAAAACTTTTTTCAGAGAGATAAAGGATACGTCAATAGATGCAAAATCTAATTTCTCTTGCATCATATCGGACGTGACATATCTAATATTTGTCCTTTCCATTACAACAACACGCTCATCGCTTCTCAGCTTCCATGCCAGCTGCCCGTATCCCACATCAATAGCGTATACCTTTGCGGCCCCGTTTTGCAGCATGCAATCTGTAAAACCTCCCGTTGAGGCACCTATGTCAGCTGCAATGACGCCCTTCAAATCAATATGAAAAAAATCTATGGCTTTGGCAAGCTTCAAACCCCCTCTGCTGACATAAGGCAAGGTCGACCCTTTTATCTGAATATTAGAGTCAGCCGAAATTTTTGTGCCCGGTTTATCCACCTTGGTTTCGTCGGCATAAACAATCCCGGACATGATAATTGCCCGGGCTTTTTCTCTGCTTTCAGCCAGTCCTTTTTCTGTCAGCAGTACATCTAATCTTATTTTATCTTTCTCCATTTTTTTTCACCCGAATATTNNCACATATGCTATCATCATCAAGCTTTTCAAGCTTCATAAGTTCGCTGGTCTCACCATGGGTTATGATTCCATCTTTGTGAGCAAAAATTTTCAAATCTACCTTTTTATCCTTTGAGCAATAATATTCTAATATACTGCTGCCAAGGCCTCCCTCAAATATATTATCTTCAAGAGTATAAATAGGAATAGCTTTTGATGCCATTTCGTCCAGCAGATGTTCATCCAGCGGTTTAATGAATCGTATGTTTACCAAAGTCATCTTTATATTTCTCTTATTTAAAGCTTCGCATACTTTGACTGCTTTCTTAACCATGGTTCCTTCAGCAATAATAATTCCATCATCCCCATTGAGCAATATCTCACCTTTTCCATAATCAACAGGCTTTTCTCCAAAGCCATATTCAGCTGCCTCACCTCTGGAGTATCTTATAGCAACGGGACCTTCAAGCTTTAAAGCATATTCCAGCATATTCTCCAATTCCCTGCCTGATTTAGGGCTCATCATTGTTATATTTGGCAAGCTCCTAAGGTAAGATATATC
>DPSW01000434.1:0-651 GCA_003527145.1 Clostridiaceae bacterium
GGACTGTTGAATGAAGGAACAATAGCTGCCCACTGTGTTGCAGTGGATGATGAAGATATGGAAATCCTCAAGGAAAGAGGAGTGAATGTAGTGCATAATCCCGGCAGCAATATGAAGCTTGCCAGCGGTATATCGCCCGTAAAAACAATGGCTGATATGGGTATCAATATAGCGTTGGGAACTGACGGGGCTTCCAGCAACATTAACCTGGATATGCTTGAGGAAATCAGAGCAGTATCATATCTTCAGAAAGTCGTCTCAAAGGATCCCACGGCCCTTCCTGTGGATCAGGTCCTTAAAATGGCCACCGTAAACGGTGCCAAAGCTTTGGGCTTTGAGAATACAGGGGTCATAAGAGAAGGTATGGCCGCGGATCTGATAATAATAAATACGCAAAAGCCATGGTATTATCCCAGATACAATACAAAATCTGCCATAGTATATTCGGGAAACTCTTCCGATGTTGAATACGTCATAATAGATGGACGCCTTATCATGGAGAAAGGCGAGATAATAACCATGGATGAAGAGCGAATTTTATATGAAGTCCAGAGGATAGCGGAAAGGATGTCATCCATGTAAAGGGGGAATCCGGTTGAAAAAATTTACAGCTGTTTCTTTATCTATGATAATAATAGCAGGCGCAGCAAT
>DPSW01000434.1:692-2803 GCA_003527145.1 Clostridiaceae bacterium
TATACTTCTTTCCTTCAATGCAATAAAAAAGTATCTGGATCCTAACGCGTATTGGGATGAAAAGCTGGGGAAGGTGGTTTTTACTACCAAGGACAAGCTTATCACCATGAAGACGGACAAGCTGAGTGCCATGGTAAATCAGAAACCGGTAGATTTGAATATCCCGGCCAGAGATGTTGATAAAATTCCCTATATACCTATAGAATTTTTGCAGGAGATGCTGGATATTACCGCCACCTTAGCTTCGGGGAGAATTGCGGTAATAGATTACAATAAGGAGCCTATAATAACGGGGAAATTGCTGGAGCAAAGAGGTGTAAAAAGAGACAGCAGCATATTTTCACCCTTTGTGGTAAAGAACCTTGATGCCGGAGAAAAAGTGAGAGTATTTGATCGGACCGGGAAGTGGTGCAAGGTCAGAACCAAAGATGGTGTGATGGGATATATAGAAGACAAATATCTTGAAATCGGCGAAGAAGCCAGACCTGAGCCTCTGCCTGAGGAGCCTGTCATAGAACCCTTTAGGCCGGAAAAAGGGAAGATAAACATGGTATGGGAGCATGTAGTTAATAAGAATCCGGACATAAGCAAGCTAAAAAAGATGGAAGGCCTGGATATAGTATCTCCTACATGGTTTGCCGTAACGGACGCAGAGGGTAATATAGCCAACAAAGGCGATATGGAATATGTGGAGTGGGCTCATCTGAACGGTTATCAGGTTTGGGGGCTGGCCACAAATGGTTTCAATCCTGATAATACCCATATATTTTTAAACAATACGGATACCAGGGAAAAGATCATAAACCAGCTTCTTATTTATGCAAATCTGTATAAACTGGATGGAATCAATATAGACTTTGAAAACATATATGTAAAGGATAAGGACATGTTCACCCAATTCATGAGAGAACTGTATCCCTTGTGCAGAGAGCAGGGGCTCACATTATCCGTAGACGTTACCATGATATCGGGCAGTGCAAATTGGTCCCAATCCTTCAATAGAAAAGCTCTGTCCGAAGCCGTAGATTATATGGCGGTCATGGCCTATGACCAGCACTGGGCATCAAGCCCCAAGGCCGGCTCCGTAGCTCAATACAAATGGGTGGAATATGGGCTGAAGAGGATACTGGAAGAAGTTCCTGCAGAGAAGCTCATACTGGGGATGCCGTTCTATACAAGGCTTTGGCAGGAACAAAAAGTGGATGGAAGCATAAAGGTGAGTTCAAAGGCCTTATCCATGAGCGGTATACAAAAAATATTAAAGGAGAAAACCCCTGAGGTCAAATGGGATGCAGAGAGCGGCCAGTATTATGCTCAATATAAAGAAAATGATATGACCTATAAGGTTTGGATAGAAGATGCCAGGTCTATAAACCTGAAATCTTCTCTTGTACACAAATATGGCCTGGCCGGAGCCGCCGCGTGGAGGAGAGGCTTTGAGACTGAAAACATCTGGGCTGTGATCGCTGATAATCTCAAGGATAAGGAAGATTATCAGCAGTGGGCACAGGCGAATAATTTTGATCTATTATCATTGGAATAAGCATAAGCATCCATGTATAGCCACGTATAGTATATAAGCATACTTAGTCTATACATGGATGCTATTTTACTGTAGCGTAATATATAAAAGTTTCAAGTTATTAGTTAAAATAGATAACCGTGCTAATCCGTGGAAAAATCAGTGTTAATCCGNNTCCGCATCCCCTTCCGTGTCTTTCCGTTCCCCTCCTTAATTGTATTCAGCGGTGACTGAAGCTGTGGTATAATACTTATAAAGACGCTGACATCATATGCAGATATAGAAAGGGGTCACTTAATGGACATAATAAAATTGCTTTTAATTTTTGCTTGCATAGCCCTGGTAATGAAATTCAATAAACCTCTATACATGTCAATAGCTGCAGGTATAGCAGCGGCAATAGTATTATATGGTATAAATGCTATAGAAGCTTTGAGACTCATGGCAATGGGCACATTCAGCAAAGATACTTTATATCTTGTTTTAGCATTTTACTCCATTACATTTTTGCAAAGAATGATGGAAAAAAGGGGACATATAGTGCTGGCGGAGAAATCCTTGAACAATCTATTTAACAACAGAAGGATAA
>DPSW01000073.1:0-11199 GCA_003527145.1 Clostridiaceae bacterium
GGGTCATTTTGCTCAGCACAGACATAGCTGAGAAGTTGCCCATAGGTCCCACAATAGCAAAGCCCGGGCCTATATTGCCCAATGTCGCCGCCACAGAGGACAAGGTAGTAACGATATCAAAATCATCAAGAGACACTATTAGCGAAGCCGCCACAAAAATAAAAATATAAGCAAAAAAGAAGCTTTTAATTTCCGACAGCGTCCTCTCATCAACAGCTCTACCGCCAATCCTCACAGGATATACTGCCCTTGGGTGGATTATTTGCATAAGCTCAGTTTTCATGGTTTTAATGAGCAATAGTATCCTTATATTCTTTATTCCTCCGCCGGTAGAGCCGGCACATCCTCCTATGAACATCAAAAAGAATAAGATCAACTTGGAGAATATGGGCCATTTATCAAAGTCTGTGGAACTGTAGCCTGTAGTAGTTATTATTGATGCTACCTGGAACGAAGAATGTCTCAGGGATTCCCCCAGGTCAGAAAAAATATTTCCATATAGATCTATAGTTATGAGTATTATTGATATAGAGACTACAGCTATATAGAACCTGAATTCCCCATCCTTGAACAAGGCCTTAAAGTTGCCCTTTATGGCCTGATAATACAGGGAAAAGTTAGCTCCGCACATAAGCATGAATACGGTTATTATAACTTCTGCAAATACGTTGTTGTAAGCACCTACGCTGATATTTTTGCTGGAAAAGCCACCGGTGCCGACAGTGCCAAAGGTGTGAATGCAAGCGTCAAACACCGGCATTCCGGCTATTACTAAAAATATTATTTGAATCACCGTTATAACAAGATATATTCCATACAATATTTTGGCAGTCTTGCCAACTCTGGGAACAAGCTTTCCCGGATTTGGTCCGGGACTTTCGGCCTTCATTATCTGAAGCGTTCCTGCACCTACCGATGGAAGTATGGCTAATGTGAATACCAGTACTCCCATTCCCCCTACCCAATGGGTAAAGCTTCTCCAGAACAAAATGCTCTTTGGAAGGCTTTCAACTTCCATGAGAATGCTTGCACCAGTGGTAGTGAAGCCTGAAACCGCCTCAAAAAAGCTATCCACCAGCGATGGTATGGATCTGCTGAGATAAAAAGGCAAAGAACCGAAAAAGGATACCAATACCCAGCCAAAACCTACGATGGCAAAGCCATCCCTTGCATATATGCTTTTGCTTTGAGGCTTCAGGTTTATCAGTGCAAGCCCGACTGCTATGAGCATCAAAAGCGTATAGGCAAAAGATTTCATTGCCCCGTCATTATATATGCCTGAAACTGCAAGAGAGGGTGTTATAGCGATAGCTTCACATATTAATAATATCCCCAAGCTTTTTAATACCATTTTGAAGTTCACTTTGAATCCCTCCTATGAAGCCCCCGACAAGCTCATCCAGATCTTCTATTTTTCTATTTTTTATTATGATTATTACCCTGTCATCTTTGCATATTACATCGTCCCCGTGGGGTATGACGATTTGATTTTTCCTCACTATAGTAGCAACAATCACGTCCTTGGGAAGCTTCAGTTTTTTAAGAGGTATATTCAACATCTTGCTGCCCTGTTTTGGTATAAATTCCAATATTTCGGCTTGTCCTTCAACTATTCTGTATAGAGTTTCTATGGAGTTGCCTCTCACATATTTTAAGATCTGATTGGTGGTTGTGATTTTGGGACATATGACGCTATCTATACCCAGCTTGGTTACCACTCCCATATAATTTATTCTGCTTATTTTTGAAACAACCCACTTTGCTCCATTCTGCTTGGCAATCAAAGCCGAAATCAGATTCTCCTCATCCATTCCCGTCAAGGATATGAATACATCCATTTCTCCGATGTTTTCAGATAGGAGTACCTCCTCATCGGTGCCGTCGCCGTTTATTACAAGCGTGTTGGGAAGCAAATCCGCAAATTCATCGCATTTCTCCCTGTCTATTTCAATGATCTTAACCTTAATGCCCATTTCATGAAGCATTTTTGTCAAGTAATATGCTATTCTGCCGGCACCAACTATCATAACATTCCTTATCTTAGTATGGCTTTGGCTCCAGCCTTTGAAAAAGTTCATAATACCTGAAGGATTACCTAGAATATATATATTGTCATCCACCTGTATCTCAAAATCTCCATTTGGCACAATGACCTCGCCATTTCTGACGACTGCTCCTATCAGAATAGGATGCAAATTTTTGTTTGACAAATCCTTTAGCTTTACGCCTGCAATAGGCATATCCTCTGTAATCTTCACTTCGATCATCTTCACTCTGCCTTTTGCAAAGCTTTCCACATTTGCTGCCGAAGGAAAGGTGAGGCTTCTGGCTATCTCTTCTGCAGCAGCATGCTCGGGGTTTATCACCATGTCTATCCCTACTTCTTCCTTGAGCATGGTCAATTCACGGGCATATTCAGGGTCTCTTATCCTTGCTATAGTGCTGAATGCACCCAGTTTTTTGCCGGTCAGGCAGCAAACCATGTTTACCTCATCGCTGTCTGTTACCGCAATCAAAAGATCCGTTTCTTTGATACCGGCTTCTATCAGTATATTGGTGCTCACACCATTTCCCTTGATGCACAACACGTCCAAATTTTCTTCTGCTTTCTGCAAGGCCTCTTGATCGTTATCTACTATAGTAACGTCATGGTCCTCCTTAGAAAGATTCAAAGCAAGATTGTAGCCTACCTTTCCTGCTCCGATTATTATAATACGCATTAGGTTCCCTCCAAAGTACCCGATAATATAATTTTGGGAAATCAATAATAATAATTATAGCATTTATTTAGAACAAAGTCTTCCGTTAGCAAATTTTGATAGCTAAAGAAAATTTATACTTCCCTATGCATTTTAAAAAAACATAAATTGGCGCATAAATAATTCTACATTAATACTTCAATAACAGCAACTTCAAT
Organism: Clostridiaceae bacterium; assembly: GCA_003527145.1. Lineage (GTDB taxonomy): Bacteria > Bacillota > Clostridia > Lutisporales > Lutisporaceae > Lutispora. Next base: position 2,918 of record DPSW01000073.1, read on the forward strand.
AGGAAGAGTGTTTTATCGCTAATTTGACCGATTTCTCGTGAATTTTAATGAATATGTCTTATTAGTGCTGGAATATTTCATCTATATCGTATTTTTTAGCTTTCTCTTATAACTTGACGTATAGTATAGGCAAATTTTCTCCTATCCTCCTCAAGTTATTTACATGTGTCTATGATAATACAATAACTGCCTGCTTACAAGCATTCTTCAAATCGCAAAAAACAAAGCTAAGAAAATAAATATTATCTTAGCTTTGCATGCTTAACTATAATTTTCTGATGGGTTGATATCAGCTTTTGCCTTCTAAATATTTCATGATGCCCATAAAAATTCCCCAGGCAATCTTCTCCTGAAACTTATCTTCCTGCAGCAGCTTCTCTTCCTGGTGATTTGAAAGAAAGCCGCATTCTACCAGAACCCCTGGCATCTTGTTATTTTTCAATATATACAGTGTATTTATCCCTTTAGCCTGTCTCGTATTTCCATTTTGAATGACATCGATCATTTCACCCTGGATAAGCTCGGCCAATTTCTTGTCTTCTTCATTGCCCGCCATATAAAAGCATTGTGCTCCGTAATATTGGGATTGGGGGAAGGAATTCAAATGTATGCTGATGAATATATCGGCTCCGGATTCATTTATCATTTTATGCCGCTCTCTGAGGTCATCATTTTTTTTATCCCTTATCCTCGTTTTGCCGTCACCATATAGACCGCTGTCATCCTCCCTGATCATCAAACCGACTCCGCCTGACTGTTCAATAAGCTTTCTGAGCTTCAAGGCTATTTGGAGGTTTATATCATCTTCCACTGCTCCTGTTATTCCTACCGCTCCCGGATCTATGCCTCCATGTCCGGGATCAATCATTATCACTTTATTCTTCATAGGAAGCCTATAGGCATTCATTGCATCGGTGTAAATAAAGGTAGAACTAAGCAAGAGCAGCATCAGTCCTAAAATTCCGGCTCCCAATTTTATCAGAAGCCTTCTATCTACTATAATAAGCTTCAATATACCACCTCCAAAAAACACTTATATAATAAGGTATAAATAATAAGTATGTCATATTCATATAAATTTCATTATGCTATAATATTTATTATATATATTCTGAGGAGGGGTTAGTTTGGGAGATATTAGAATCAGCAGATTGGCAAAATTATTGGTGCATTACAGCTTGAGGTTGAAAAAGGGAGAAACCGTAATGATTCAGTCCAAAATTATATGCGCTCCCCTGGTAAGAGAAGTCTATAAGGAAGCTCTTCTTGCCGGTGCGCATCCTATGATTTTTAACAGCCTGGAGGATGACAGAGAGATACTCCTTAAATATGGGAATGATGAGCAGTTATCCTATATAGCGCCTTATTCCGTTGAGCTTATTAAGAATGTGGATGCTTATCTGACCATATGGGGCGAGGATAATACAAAATCACTATCCAACATAGATCCGGCCAGGATGAAGCTGAGATCTCAGGCTATGACTGAATACAACAAAATCTACATGGATAGGATGGGAAGCGGCGCCTTGAGATGGTGCGGTACTCAGTATCCGACCAATGGAAGCGCCATGGATGCCGAAATGTCATTATCCGAATATGAGGATTTTGTTTATGAGGCCGGTCATATAGATTCAGATGATCCTGTTGCTCACTGGACAAAGGTCCATGAAGAGCAGGAAAGGCTTGTAAAAATACTGAATACAAAATCGGATTTTGAAATAATCGCAAAGGATACCCATTTGAAGCTCAGTACAAAGGGCAGGACCTGGGAAAACTGCGATGGCAGGGTAAACTTCCCCGATGGTGAAATATTTACTTCCCCGGTAGAGGATTCGGTAAACGGTTATATAAGGTATACATATCCTGCCATATATGGCGGAAGGGAAGTGCAGGATATAACTTTGACCTTTAAGGATGGAAAAGTAGTGGATGCAAAGGCAGCAAAAGGTGAAGATTACTTGCTCCAGATGCTGGATATAGATGAGGGTGCTAAATTTGTGGGCGAATTTGCCATAGGCACCAACTATGATATTGAAAAGTTTACCAAGAATATATTGTTTGATGAGAAGATCGGCGGTACCATACATATAGCAGTAGGAGCAGGAATGCCGGAATGCGGGAGCAAGAATGCGTCCAGCCTTCATTGGGATATGATATGCGATATGAAGGACGGCGGAGAGATTTATGCCGACGGTGGATTGATATATAAGGATGGAAAGCTTCTCATATAGCAGCTATGAATAAGCCTTGATTAAAAATGTTGACATATATAAGCGGGAATATTGTAAAGAGGCTAAGAGCAAGGTTACTTATTCTTAGCCTTTAATTCTAAACATTTACGCCCCCAGGGCAATATCCGTCCCATACTACTTTTCTGTAACCCTCTATATCAGTATCACCCTCGGTGCTGATGATCAGAATCCTTGAAGCTTTATCCAGCTTCAGCTTGTCTTTGAGTTCCTTATATTCGGTTTTTTGCATTATCAGGCTTATCAAGCCTGTTCCCACAGCACCGGACTCCCCGGATATTATCCTGGGATCGCTTTTTATGGGATTTGCCAATATCCTCATCCCTCTTGCAGCAACATAATCCGGACAGGATATGAACATATCCGCATAATCCCTTAATATCTTCCAGCCTATTGTATTGGGCTCACCGCATGCCAGGCCTGCCATAATGGTATCCATATGGCCTGTTACAGCATGGGGCCTTCCGTCATTTATAACCGCAGATCTATATAAGCAATCCGCCTTATCAGGCTCTACAATGGCAGATATGAGCCTGTCGTTTCCATATTTGTCTACGAAATATCCAAGCATTGCTGCGGCAAAAGATCCTACTCCGGCCTGGAGGAATACATGAGTCGGTTCTCCGTAGTCTAATGCCCTTAGCTGCTCCTCAACCTCATCTGCTATTGTTGCATAGCCTTGCATGATCCACCGGGGAATTTCCTCATAGCCCTCCCAAGCTGTATCTTGTACCATTACTCCATTATTTTTGAGGGCATATTCATTTGCCAGTCTCACGGCATCATCATAGTTGTACTCAGTTATACAAGCTTCCGCGCCTTCATTTCTAATGTTTTCGAGCCTCATCTCCGCAGAGCCCTTAGGCATGAATACTACTGATCTATATCCCATCTCTCTTGATGCCCAAGCAACTCCTCTTCCGTGATTTCCATCGGTTGCAGTGACAAAAACGGTATCTCCCAGCTTTGTTTTTGTATCTTCCGATACTAAATTGCTATATGTCAAATTCTCCAAACCCATATTGGTTTTGTCACATATATATCTGCCTATTGCGTATGATCCTCCCAGTACCTTAAAGGCATTAAGTCCGAATCTATAAGATTCATCCTTAATCCAAATATTTGACACATTCAATTCTTTCGACAGGTTTGATAAATCATGCAAGGGTGTTGCTGCATATTGAGGAAAGCTCTTGTGAAAATCTCTTACACCGGATACAACATCTCTGGATATGAAATCTACCTTCACCTTTTTCCCTTGCCTGTTTCTCGCTTCTGTGTTTTCAATCCATTTCAAGTCTGAATAGTTGCTCATTCCAAACCTCCTACCTTCTGAACTCTGAGTATTGCCGCATAATACGTTAAAATCCCTCCAATATATATCTGCCCTTATTCACCATAGCATCCAGCAATTCCTTATTATTCTTTACATGAAGCTTGTCTGTATGAGCCACCAGGGTTTTCCCTGCCAACTCTGCATTAATGCATTTGTAAAACATATCGAGGACTTTAATGGTGCAGTCAAAATCCTCATCTGCCATTGTCGAGCCTGCAGTACATATTGCATGTCCCAGCCTTTTCTTCCGGCTTATGGGGCTTTTGCCCAGTATGTATTTGCCGGACCAAATCGATTGGCACCGATCTATCAATGTTTTCAAACCGGATGATACTGTATTAAAATATATTGGAGTAGCAGTTATCACCATATCTGCTCTTTCAAAATCCTCATATATGGATTGCATATCATCCTTGATTATGCATTTTGCGTCCTTGTAGCAGTGGTCACAAGCCAGGCAAGGTCTGATATTAAGCGCTGCAACATACAACTTTTTTACAGATGTATCCTCCGCTTCCATCCCCTTAAGCAAGGCGTCCAATAGAATATCGCTATTTTGTCCTCTTCGATGACTGCCATATATAGCAAGGATATTTTTCATAGGAATCCTCCTTTTACTGTTTGGTATGCAAAGGGACAAAAAGAACCGTCCTCAGTGTCCCTTTGTCCCTCTATTGCATTTATTGTATGAACCTTACTCTTGATAGTATGAGATATAGCACGGCAACTTCTATCGGCGCCATAATCGCTCTTGCTATTATTCTGGCAGGCAGCAGCACTAAAAATCCCTTTTTCAAAAGTATCGTAAGCCATAAGGTGCCTAATCCCAAAGATACCAATAAAGATGTGATCATAATGGTCAAAACAATTTTCCAAAGGCTATAATTGGATTTGGTCCTGTAAAATATTAAGCCTGGAATCGCTCCCGTAAGCATTGCACTTAAGGTAAACCCCGGGAAGTAGGGGAAACCTCCTCCGCCAAATATGAGCATACCTGCAAGATCTGCAATTGCTCCGGTGAGCCCGCCTATGACAGGGCCTAAAAGCATACCTGCTAATAAAATGGGGATATCCCCAAAGCTTAGCCTGACAGAGCCCCCTACCAGATAAACAGCAAAGAATCTGGTGAGAATAATGCTCATGCCGGCGNNTTCTGCCTTATTCATAATATTACCTCCTTCTTTAGCTCGACAGGTCACACTAAAGAAGGATTCATTCTTCTCTATGTGACAGCGGACGCGATACTGTACCGCAGGTCATACCTTTCGTTTAGCGGCAACTTCCCATCCGTCTAACACTTAACGCACAGTACCTACTCTGTCAGCTATTCATAACATTATATATAATAATATGAGTGATGTAAACAAAATATATTATTCTCTGCTATTTTATATACCCCTTTCCCATAAGCTTCTCTATATGCTGTTTAAGCTTTTCATCCAGGTCGATATTGTAGTTCTCCTCCAGAACATACATCATTGAAACAGCTACTTGTGCTACGTCCAATAATTCCTCGGCAATCCTGTCAATGACAACCGATTCTTCCATTCTACATTCTTCACCGTTTAATCCTCTGTATTTGCCTATTAGCTGCGCCAGCTCCCCCGCTTCCTCCATAAGCTTTAAAGCTGTGGATTCTATACTGGGCTTTAGATTGTTGAGCCTCGGCAGGCTAACGGTTCTATATTCCGTTGACCTCATCTTATTACCCCGCTAATACTAAATTTATCTATTTGAATACTTTAACGCGATCTTCCAGCGGCATGAACTCCTTATCACCGGCAGGTGCCGTGGGCTTGCCGAAAGGCATCTGAGCGATGAGCTTCCAGTTATTCGGAATATTCCATTGCTTCTTTACCTCATCCTCAATAAGCTCGTTATAATGCTGCAATGATGCTCCTAAGCCTTCAACTTCCAATGAAGCCCAAATTATATACTGAAGCATACCGCAGGATTGCTGCGACCAAACAGGAAAGTTATCTTTATACCTGGGGAATTGCAGCTGCAGTGATTGAACTATACTGGAATCTATGAAATACAATACTGTACCATATCCGGCGCGGAATGAATTTATCTTTTCTTCCGTAGGTGCAAATCTATTCTCAGGCACAATTTTTCTCAGGGCTTCCATGGTTATATCCCATAGCTTGTTATGATTATCTCCCAGCAATAGAATAACTCTTTCACTTTGAGAGTTAAAAGCTGAAGGGCTGTGCAAGACTGCCTCCTTTATTACTTCTTTAAGCCTCTCATCAGAGATTGCCGACTCTTTACTTATTCCATATATGGTTCTTCTTTCCTTCACGGCAGTATAAAAATCTTTTGCCATGTAAATTCATCCCCTTATTTAAATAATCAGAAGTAGTATCTGTACTCGTGTAAAATTTATGAAATAAGCTTTTATTTAGGCTTATTCATCATTGTGTTAAAATTATTATTAACTCGAATGGAGTTTATAACCCTACCTGAGTCAGAATATATTATCCGGCAGCTTTGCGCTGCTTATGCAAACCCTGCCTGAATAATTATAATTCTCTTATAATTATATCATATCAACACTACCCTCCGAAAGCATATATTTCCATATATGTTATGGGTACATTTCCCTCTGTTTTTCATATCATGTGTATGCCTTCATAAGGACTGAATACGCTTTTATGAGCAGTCGTTATCTGTTNNAAATTGCCATTGACTTAGCGACGTCTATAAGTTATAGCATTAGTGACCCCACTAAGTGAGGTGATTGGTTTGGGGAATAAAAAAATGGGGCGTCCGACTGATAATCCCAAGGATATGACGAGGAATGAGTTCCGCTCATGGTCAAGAGCGGCGTCCAAAGCAAAGGTCGATTATCAGAGAAAACTGATAACCGGCGATGAGATGATGCGGATTGTAAAGACATATTAGTTCGCTAACAGTGTACCAAATCCATAGAAGGCGAACAATTAGGAATAAATGTAGCTGACAGCTTCAAAAACTCACGAAGCTGAACAGGAGAGTTTGACCTATCAGGCTTTATGCACGCTATTAACATTATAGCTGTACCGCGCAACCCGGCAGGACAGATTAAAAGACAAGCCGAGGTGTATCGGTTTCGCTGCGGCCTGTCTTTTTGCTTTGATTATTTTCAATTTTCGATTGTTCCTGTATATTTCTTTTATTTGCAATATGCAGATAATAGCAGTATATTGATTGTATAATTGTGGAATAAGGGGGGTAAGCTTTATGCTTTATTTGACCGTGAAGGAGGCCGCAGAGAAATGGGGGTTGGGTACTCGGATTGTAACCCTGTATTGTACAGAAAACAAAATTGAGGGAGTTATAAAAAGAGGCAATCTGTGGCTTATACCGGAGCATGCCCAGCGGCCTGCCGATAAAAGACGCCGTGAGCAGCCGGCTCCCCAGCCCTCGCTTTCGGAGGATCTTGCCCACCTTCTGGCGGCTACCGCTGGTACCATGCCGCACGACAACCCGGACACGGTCCTAGACACCGTAAACGAAGAAAGGATGCGACTTCAATACGAGGGCGAAATCGCCTACCTGCGTGGAGATTTCTCAACGACAATGGCATGCTTTCAAAGAACCCGGGGAGACAACGCGGCGCGGCTTCGCGCCTGTCCGGTGACGATTGCGGCGACCATCAGCTTAGGGGATTACCCCGCCTACACCGAGATCGAAGCTTATCTTGAAAAATGCGCGGAAGTCCACAAGGGAAGCGGAGCTGCCGCTATCGCGGAGCAAGCCCTCGCCACCGCAGCCGTGAGCATCATCGNNGGAGATTTCAGCGCCCTCGCTCCACAAGCGAGACCGAACGCCCTTTATTTGCGCGCGAAGTATTTCTACTGTTTACATAAGTATGACGCCATGTTGTCCGTGGCGCAGACCGCTCTGACCCTGTCCGCACAGCCCCAAGGTTTCACGACGACAGATATTTATCTGCGAATGACCTGCGCCGTGGCCTGCCATTGTCTCGGACGCGACGACGAGGCCCGGCACTGGCTGCTGAAAGCTATGAAGCTCGCCTTGCCCCACAGCTTTATCACGCCCTTTGCGGAGGCCGTTACCGCGCTTGGAGGTCTGATGGAGCAGTGTCTGGAACGGGAGTATCCCGCCTTCCGTGATGCGGTTCTCACACAATGGAAACGCACATGGAAAAACTGGATCTCTTTTCATAACCAATTTACCAAGGATAATATCACGCTTATGCTGACCCTACGGGAATATCACTTAGCTTTGCTTGTGGCGCAGCGCGTTCCTTACGCCAAAATTGCTGAGCAGCATTGTATTTCCGTGGGCAGGCTCAAAAACATCATGCTGGAGGTTTACGAAAAGCTATATATATCCGGCCGGGAGGAGCTTGCAAAATACATTATATGATTGAAAAAATGTGACTTTTTGAGGGTGAAAAGTCACTACCGGAAACATGAATGTACCCCTATGATAGTAATGAAAAGCTATCATAGGGGTTTCTATATCCCCGATGCGGAAAGGAGCGTGAACGGATGTGCCCTGAGCCAAAGAAAGCATATAAGGTGTATCGGGCGGGAGGCCGCAACTTTCCCGTTTACCTCGAATACGACGATCAGCTTGGCGAGAGCTACCCTGCCTACCCCGACTTTGAGGAACGCCCGGAGTATACCGGCGAGGGCCGCCCTTTCGCCACGGCGGAGCAGGAGAGCTGCCCCCATTGCAAGCCC
>DPSW01000073.1:11204-11366 GCA_003527145.1 Clostridiaceae bacterium
ACAGACACCTTACGACCCCATCGGCGTGTGTATGTGCGACGAGCGGCGGCGTGAATCTAAATCAGCAGGAGAGGAAAGAGAATGACATGAAAGCAAAGGATGGCTTTTTCATCATAGTCTAATATGTAAAGGAGGTCTTAATAATATGAAAATGACGGAAAA
>DPSW01000174.1 GCA_003527145.1 Clostridiaceae bacterium
CCAGCATATCCCGCTCTCTTTGAATGCTTGCCTGTTTTTGCGTCTCAGCGTAGTAAAGGATAACAAACACAAAATAGAAAATAGATATTGTTGAGGGCATGAACTGTACCGCCCATTTAGCGCCTCGGTAAAGCACATCGGTGTAGATGGTGGTAGCGTAGTCGAACAGATAGTAAAAAAGCGGTACTCCTCCTAAAAACAAGCAAGATTTAGTGGACACCTCCATAAGCTGTCGGACGGACCCGGCCACATACCTTTTCAGGAAATAGTAGAACAGAAACACAGCCGCAATATAAAAAGCGTGGTCTGCAAGTCTGCTGCCAAAGGCGGCTCCCGCAAGGAAACCGATCCAGCGCGGCGCTTGACAGCAAAGATAGCCGGAAAGCACGCTTACGGTAGATATAAGCCACGGACGTTTATAGTATAGGGAGAATATCACTATCAGCGGCAGGTGGATAATCAGTGGATACAGCTTTGATGTCAAATCCAAGCCCAAGAGCCACCGACTGGCGGTCTGAACGAAAAGAAAAATTACACAAAGCAAGCCGGCAATAAGCTTGTTTTTCCTTGTGGGTTCTATTCCCGCAAATAGAACCGACACCGCTATGCCAAAGACCAGAGAAAATCCAAATCGTAGGAGTCCTATCACTGTTACTATCATTCTAAAGCACCTCCCTCCATTTGATAATTCAGATGCTGGTCTTTAATCTCCTTCGCTTTACCTTGGGCAGCAGGAACAGAAGCAAGAGTCTGTAAGGTNNCAAATGTCAAATTGGAGATAAGTATTTTTTGAATTCCCTCATTGCTTTTTACAATAATCACATCAGCCTCTTTTTCAGTTTTTATCCGTTCCAATACATCGTCAAAGGTAAAAAACAGTTTTTCTTTTGATATAGGCTTTAGCACATAGTTAATCGCCTTCACCGAATAGCTCTCCAAAGCAAACTCAGGAGAGGATGTAAAGAATAAAATGGGTGCGGTTTTGTCCGACTTGCGAATCTCCTTCGCCACATCAATGCCCGTAAAGCCCGGCATAATAATATCCAGGCAGTATATATCAAACCGCTTTCCTTTTTCCAAGGCCGAAACCAGCTCAAATCCGTTTCTCCACCCTCATTTTAACATAATAATTGGTTATTCGACACTATATTTCATGTCGAAAAAAGCATGTTTCATGCAGCGGACGGTTTTGAGAACGAGATTTTTGATAGATTGAATGCAAGAGAATGTTCCCTGCAAACTACCCGACAGAAAATAGAGGATTTGAAATAAAAACATTCCGCTGACATTATTGTAGTTCCTCAACCATACGGTACCCTACACCAACCTCTGTAACAATATATTTTGGTTCAGCAGGATTTATTTCCAGTTTTCTTCTTATGTTTGCCATGTTAACCCGAAGTGCTTGTATTTCACTTGAATAGGTTTCATTTGTATAGGGTCCCCATACTTCCTTTATAATAAAATCATGGGTAAGCACTTTTCCTATATATTTAGAAAGCATCACGATGATTTTATATTCAATAGGAGTAAGATGTATTTCTTTCCCGGCAACTGATACAATTCTTTTGCTATAATTAATTTCCAGATCTCCTAAGGTAATTTTATCGGCTTCAGACGGGCTTCCAATGGAAATCTTTTGATGATGACGAAGCCCGGTTCTTATTCTCGCCAACAGCTCAGAAGTCCCAAAGGGCTTTGTAATATAGTCATCTGCTCCTAAATCAAGGGCTTCCACCTTTTCACGCTCATGACCGCGGGCCGATACAACAACGACAGGTATATTCGTCCACTGCCTGATTGTTTTTAATACTTCTATGCCATCCATATCGGGCAAGCCTAAATCTAGCAGAATCAAATCAGGGCAATAAGAAGCTGTCATGGAAACAGCCTCCTTTCCCTTTGAGGTTTTAATTACATTAAAATCGTTTGAAGATAGTATTGCGGAAATAAAGTTGCATATGCCTTCTTCATCTTCCACTATTAGAATTAAGGTTTTATTATCCATAGCTTTCGCTTCCTCCCAGCGGCAGTATAAATTTAAAAACTGCACCGCCTTCTTTTTTATTGGTAGCTTCCATTTTACCATTATGCGCCTTTNNTATTCCCAAGCCTCTTGATGAGTCTGAGCTTCGTTTCCTGTTTGGGCTATAACTCTCAAACAAATGAGGAAAATCCTGTTCTGAAATTCCTTCTCCATGGTCAACTACTTGGAATACAGCATCATTACCGTCCTTTTTTACTTCCACTTCAATAACGGAATCCTCCGGTGAATGCTTTACAGCATTTTCAATTAGGTTTATAAGGACCTGTTCAATCAGAGTCCCATCCATGGGAATCATCAAAAGCTCATCGGGAGCTTTTGCCGTAATCTTACGGTTTTGAAATCTTTTACGAGTGCGGTTGATGGCTTCGGCTACGATTTCTTCAGCAGCCTCCGGAGTTTTTGTAACATTCATAGTCCCTTCATTGATACGTGTAACGGAAAGGATATTCTCCACCATGCGAATAAGCCACTGGGAATCCTCTTTAATATTGGAAACCAGCTTATCATGAGTTTGTTTATCAAGGCAATCGCCGCTTTCAAGTATGGCGGAGCTTGCTCCTGAGATACAGGTGAGCGGGGTGCGCAGATCATGGGAAATTCCTCTAAGCAAATTACTTCGCATTTTTTCCTTTTCCGATTCAATTATTATCCGCCGCTGTTCATCGGATAAGTATTGGCGCTCCAAAGCCATTGCTACTTGTGAAGCAAGCATATGCAAAAATGCACGGCTGCTTTGGCTGAGCTGTCCCGTAGCACAGGATAAGCCAATCACTCCCAGCACGTTTCCCTGTGAGATAACAGGTATATAAAAAGCACCTGCTCCCATGAGGGTATCCGTACCCGCACCTGCGTATTTTTGATTGATGAATACCCAGTGTGCGACAGCACGCTCATCTTCGGATAATAGGAAGGAAGCATCCGGGTCTGCGGCTGATTGCATAAAAGCATATTTTGAGCTGTTTTCCGGGTCTTGCGTGTAAAAAATTGCGGANNCAAAGAGTTTCGTAATATAGTCATTTGTTAGATTCATTATATTTTCAAGTCCTCTGGTTCCCAAAAGCTTTTTATTAATTTCATATAATACCTCCGTACGGTGTTCTCTTTCTACGGCAAGACGTGCATGTATTTTTACGCGGATTGTAAGGGCACTTGTTATCAAAGCCACAAGGAGCATTATGAAAAAGGTAATAGGATATCCGGGCTGTATTGCATTAAAGGTATAATGTGGAATCGTAAAAAAGAAATTAAATGCAAGCACACTTAATACGGAAGCAACAACACCATAAATATATCCCATTGTGATCCTTGAAATCATAAGTACGGACAGAATATAAACCATTATAATATTTTGATCGCCGATATCAAAAGCTTGAAGAACCATGCAAAATAGGGTGGCTGCAGTTAAAAGCCCAAGGGTTTTCAATACATCAGTCCATGAAAAAAGCAGATTCTGCTTTTTTGTCCTTTTCTTTGGATTCCGATAGTTTTTTTGTGTCGTATTACCGGGAATAATATGAATTTCTATGCTGGGCAGAAGAGAAATAAGCTTATCCTCAAGATCTGTTTCAAACAGGCTTTTCAGTGTTTTCTTATTCCTGCTTTTCCCTACGACAATATTGGTAATGCCTGAAAGCTTGGCATATTCTGCGATAATGGCTGCAATATCATCTCCGTTCAGTGTTATTATCTCAGCACCCAATCTCTCAGCCAGATCAAGATTGATACGAATGTTTTTCTTTTCTTCTTCCGTAAAATATCGGCTCTCCATGTTTTCTACATAGGCGGCTATCCATGGCGCATGAAAGGCTTCAGCTGTTCTTGCCGCCCAACGGATGCACTTGGAAGAAGATGGTGAAGAACCGACACAAACCAGCAGCTTGATGCTGGCCATTTTTTCTGCCATACGCCGTTCGCTCTGATTTTCATGGCTGATTCTATCCGCAGCCTTGCGCATAGCAATCTCACGCAGAAGACAAAGGTTTTCTCTGGTAAAAAAATTTTTCATAGCTGTTTTGGCTCTTTCAGGTTTGTAAATTTTTCCTTCCTCAAATCGTCTTAGGAGTTCATCAGGTTCGATATCTATGAGCTTAACATTGTCCGCATTGTCAAAGATATAGTCAGGGACTGTTTCGCGAACAGTAACTTTTGTGATATCCTGAACCACATCATTCAAACTCTCAATATGTTGAACATTTATTGTTGTGCAGACATCAATTCCGGCATTGAGAAGCTCTTCTATGTCCTGATATCGTTTTTTGTTGCGGACTCCCCAAGCATTGGAGTGGGCAAGCTCATCAACCAGAATAAGTTCGGGCTTCCTGCTGAGTGCTGCATCTAAATCAAATTCTTTCAGTTGAATATTTTTGTGATTTATGATCTTTGGAGGTAAAACAGGCAATCCGCTTAGCAGCTGCATTGTTTCAGGCCGGGTATGAGGTTCTATATACCCGGCCACAACATCAATACCGCTTTTTAATTGATTCTGGGCATAATCAAGCATAGCATAAGTCTTGCCTACACCGGCTGCATAGCCAAAGAAAATTTTAAGTTTTCCTGTTTTGCTGGGTTCATCTGAACGAATTTTCTCTAAGAGTGTATCAGGGTTCGGGCGTTGGTTATCATGATTTTCCATATTCTCACCACCTTAAGCACATTATTATACTCGTGTCAAAGCAATCCATCAAGAGCTAAATTTACTTTTAGCACATTTACCGCCGGTTCTCCGAAAAATCCCAAGAACCTTTCTGTCGTATACTTATTAATAATAGCTCTTACCACATCTTCGCTTATATCTCTTTCAGCAGCGATACGTGCAACTTGATATTGCGCACCTTCTGGCGAAATATTAGGATCAACGCCGCTACCAGATGCAGTGACCAAGTCCATAGGAATATTCTCAGTATTTTCAGGATCGAAGG
>DPSW01000493.1 GCA_003527145.1 Clostridiaceae bacterium
CAGGCCCCAGCATAAAGCCATGACCACTGAAGCCGCAGGCCAGATAGAAGCCTTCCAGCTCTTTTACACCACCGTATATGGGGTGGGCATCCGCGGTCATAGTGTAAAGCCCAGCCCATTGCCTTACTATTCTAAGCTTGCTCAAAAGCGGGAGCAGCTCGCAGCAGGTTTTGGCCATTTCCTCCATGAACTGCCAGCTTGAGGTTATCCTCAAGTCCGTAGGCTCATTATCGTCGCCTCTGCCCATGATGAAGCTGCCATGAGGACTTTGCTGGCAATATATATTCAATGCAAAACCCATATACATGGGGCCTTGCAGCGGTTCTACCGCTTCTGTCACCAATATCTGATGGCGCTGGGCATATACAGGAACCTCTACTCCTGCCATTTGCCCTATTATTTTGGAATAGCCGCCGGCTGCATTCACCACTATAGGCGTGGAGATATATCCTTTGTCCGTCTGAACTCCCGTTACCCTTCCATTTTCGGTGGTTATGCCCGTTACCGTTGTATAGGTCATAAATTCTACCCCCAGCCTTTTTGCCGCATGGGCAAAGGCTTCTGTAGTATGGAAGGGGTTCAAGTGCCCGTCTCTGGGGCAGAAGGTAGCGCCTAATATTTTGGTTTCATCCATATGAGGGATGATTTCCTTGGCTTCCTTCGGTGAAAGATATACAGACTGTATGCCCAGACTATTCTGAAGCACCACATTCTTTTTGAACTGCTCCACTTCCTTCTCAGTAGCTGCGACTATAAGATATCCTCCCTGCTTGAATTCGATGTCATGGTCGGCACCCAGCTCTTCATTGGCTCTTTCAAAAAATTCTACGGACATTTTAGAAAGCAGGCAGTTCCTCTCCGTTCCCCACTGCATTCTGATGCCGGCACCGCATCTTCCCGTTGAGCCGCTGGTAAGATACTGCTTTTCTATCACCACTATGTCCTTAACGCCCTTTTTAGCCAGGTTATAGGCGATTGAACATCCCGATATGCCTCCTCCGATGATCACCATATTTGCAGTTTTATTCATCCTTGCCACCTCCCAATAATGCTCCCAGCTTGATGGTCTTTACAGGGGGCCTGAAGGTAGTCATGGGCATATCCTTTATTTCCTGACCAGTGGCCTTAGCCAGCTCCTGCATGATGAGCTGTCTGCAGGTCCTTCCCTGGCAGGGGCCCATACCGGCTCTGCTTATTCTCTTTATTTCATCCACGGTCCTATAGCCCATCCTTATAAGTTCTCTCAGCTCTCCCATGGTCAATTCTTCACAGCGGCATACATATGTATTATCGCTGTAACAATCTTCTATGTTGAAAAATCTTACTTCCATAGAGTATTCCTTGGGAACTGCCAGGGTTACAACCGGAGTCCTATCCTGGTGCTTTGCGTTCTGAACTTTTACTACTCTGGCTCTGCAAACCGGTGCACCCTCTCTGTTTAGCGCGGTTACAAAGTTGCCTTCTTCAGGAAGAGGTAAAAATTCATAGGGCATCTTTATCAGTGCTTCCTTATCCGAATAGGATTCATCTACTATAAATATAGAAAGTCCGGGACAGTTTACTACACATTGTCCGCAGCCTGTACATTTGTCGAAATCCAGCTCCGGCCTGTCATTTATATCTTCAAATTCCTTTATGGCTCCAAACCTGCAGGATGTATAGCAAGGATTGCAGGGTATCCCCTGGTAGCACTCGATGACAGCAACGGGGCCCCTTCCTCTTCTTTCAGCAGAAGGAGTTACCCCGGCTATATCTTCCTTTGTCGGTATACCTGTCTTTTCTAACATCTATATCCCTCCTTATGCAGTAGCCTTTGCAAGGCCTTTCAATATTTTTTCTCCCACAGGGCCGGATCTTAGTGAGTCCAATTGCTCCAGGCAATCCTTCCTGAGTTCTTCATAGTTCCCGGCTTTATAGCCCAGGCTAAAAGCAGCGCAAAGCCCTGCCAGCCTTCCTTCCACCATAGCGCTGCTGGCCTCTTCTATGCCTGCAACATCGCCTGCTATATATATACCCTCAAGGCTCGTTTCCATATTTTCATTTCTTAGAGGAACATGTCCGCCAAGCTCAGGTACGAAGGCCATCTTGCAGCCTATCTGCCAAAGCAGCTCTGCCAAAGGGGACAGCCCGACGGATATGCACATTACATCAGCCTCTATATCCTGATCTGTGCTGGGTATTGACTGAAACTTATCATCCAGCTTGCATATAGTCACCTTTTCCAANNTATGAGAAGTAAGTATGGGTATGCCCATTCTCCTTATTTTGGAGGCATGTACCAGATATCCTCCGATTCTGGGAGCTGCGTCTATTATCGCCCTTACATTTACTCCGGCCTGCATAAGCTGATAGCTTACTATTAGCCCTATGTTGCCTGCGCCTACCATCAGCACATTATTCCCCGGCTTTACTCCATAAACATTCATCAGAGTCTGCACTGCACCTGCGCCGTATATACCGGGCAAATCATTGTTGGGGAAGGTAAGAAACTTCTCTGAAGCCCCTGTTGCAACTATTACCTTCTGAGGTTTCAGCTTCATATATTTCTCATTTTGCTCTATTGTAAGCACTCCGTCTTCATAAAAACCGATGACCGTAGCATCCGTCAATACTTCAACCCTATCTTTATACTGTGCCAACTGATTTTGGAGAATATCCCCGATATCTATCCCCCTGGTGGAGGCATATTGCTTTTTTGAACCAAAGAACATATGGGTCTGCTTTTTGAGCTGCCCTCCCAGGTGATCATCTCTCTCTATCAAAGTCACTCTGGCTCCTGAAGCTGCTGCGCTTACTGCAGCAGAAAGGCCGGCAGGTCCTCCGCCGATTATTGCGATTTCCGTCGTCTTCATCTCAATACCCCCTTGCCTTTCTGAGTCTCCACCACCATGCCGCTTCTCAGCCTCTCGATGCATACTCTCACATTGGGCTCTCCATCTACCGTCATCAGGCAGGAAGAGCAATTTCCTATGGCACAGTAAAAGCCTCTCGGCCTGCCATGATTGTGGCTGTGGCCCAAAATCTTTACTCCGGCGGCGTGAAGAGCAGAAGCTATAGTATCTCCTTCAAAGCCCTCATACTGCTTTCCGTCAAAATAGAATTTTATTTTTTCTCCTCTTTTAAAAGACAAAATCGGGTGTTCCCCTATCCTCATAAAAATACCCCCTATTTGAAAGTTAATATATCTTATTTATTCAAGTGCAAATGTTATGCCAACTTCCGGATGCCTTGTCACGCAATATTTTCAGAATATTTTGCAATATAAAGAGGAGTGCCGGTGTCAATATATCGACATTTAAATTGTTCATCTTTGCATATCATATAACCTATATGAACCACTCTTTGCATATATGTCTCATACTGCCCCTATAATTCAGTGCTTCATTTGTCAATAAAAAAACAAAAAACACATGTCCATTTATAGACATGTGTGTCAATCCATCGTCACTCATCTTTGCAGCGCTCTCAATCCTAACCAAAAAATATTGTTTAGGTCCTATATATAACATGAAAATGATTTTACAGTAATCGTTATCAGTCAGCCTGACAGCTATATAGAATATTTAATGCGTTATATATNNGTTATATATAACCATCAGATAAGCCGTATTTCTGCAGTTTAAAATACAAAGTGCTTCTCGGTATGTTCAATATTTTTGCAGCTGCGGACTTGTTATTTTCAGCCATTATCATGGCATTTACCACTGCATCCCTTTCTGCATTGGCAAGTATATAATTTAAATCGTAGGGGTTGGGGTTTTCGTCCCCTGCATCTTTATAGCTCTTCTTTTTTACATTTATATTTTCCGGCAGCGTATTGGCATCCAGGCTGCTCAATTTATTGTTTTTTGCAATTACAACCATTCTTTCTATGATATTGGCAAGCTCTCTCACGTTGCCCTCCCAATCATGCTGTATGAAAGCGTCCATTACCTGGGGGGATATATTCAGTATATTCAGTCCGTATTCCATGCAATAGTTCTGAACAAACCTGTTTGCCAGAAGAGGAATATCATCCTTTCTCTCCCTTAACGGCGGAAGGTTGATAAGCACGGAATTCAACCTATAGTATAAGTCCTTTCTGAAGGTTCCCTTCTCTACCATTTCGTTCAGATTTCTATTGGTGGCTGCGATTATCCTGATATTGACTTTGATGCTTTTTTCGCCGCCTACCTTGGTCACTTCCCCATCTTCCAGCACCCTGAGTATCTTGGGCTGCATATGAAGGGGCATATCTCCTATTTCATCCAGGAAAAGAGTTCCCTTATGAGCCAGCTCAATCTTGCCTGTTCTTCCTTCCTTGAGGGCTCCCGTAAAAGCTCCTGCCGCATACCCGAATAATTCGCTTTCGATGAGCTCATTGGGCATGGCGCTGCAGTTTATAGGCACATAAAGGCCTTCCCTTCCGCTCTCCATATGTATGGCTCTGGCAAAAAGCTCCTTGCCGGTGNNATTTATATTGGAGCGTGCTACATCTCTGGCCAGATTTACCGCTTCTCGAAATTTACTGCTGTTGCCTAAAATCATGGAAAAGGAAGAGTGATTTTTATTTATAGCGGTGATCTCCTGCTGCAGGACATCCAGATTGGACCTGGCCTTGCTCAGAAGCTCCGCAGTCCTTATATGATCGGTAATGTCCCGGTCCAGGCTCAGGCCCCCCACCAGTTCCCCTTTGCAATACAGGGGCGAGGCGCTTATGATGTTGAAGCTGCTTTCTCTGGGGCTGTTATATATGTTCTCGTAGGATTTTTCCTCCTTTATTATTCGAGGCAGCAACGAAGAAGGGAAAAACTCTCTGATATGCTTCCCCACTATATCTTTGCGGCTTATGCCGTACATCTTCTCTGCAGCTTTGTTCCAGTATTTTGTGATGCAGTCTTTATCCACTATGGTGATGGCATCCTTTATGCTGTCCAGTATGACTTCCAGCTCCTTATCCTGCNNAGCCCCTTTCCCGATGGCTCACACTCTAACTGCTTCGCCTGTATGGAATAGATATATATACTTTTCGTCAACAGCTCTCTTCAGTGCGATTTGGAGAGCCTTCTCATAGTAGCTTATCTGGGTCTTATAGCGGGATATCACTTCATCTATATTATTTTTGTCCACATAGTCCGTCTTATAATCCAG
>DPSW01000436.1 GCA_003527145.1 Clostridiaceae bacterium
TAAAGAGCTGTAAAAATCGCTGAGCTTAATTTGAGGAGAGAACCCGGTTTGCTTAGAGATTTCCATGAAGCCTTCCTGCATCTTAGGCATGGACAAACCCACTACGGGCTTGAGATTATCGATAAAGCTTTCCGCAGTGCCCTGTGATACTATTACATTCACATTTCTTCGTATTTCTCTGAAGCGTATTATTGGGCCCATAACATCTCCGAACTCACCCCGTTCCGCAACCTCCTTGGATATTATCAAATATTNNTGTAGCCTTAAAGAAGGTCGGTGCATCTATTGTTAAAGCAACATATTCTGTTTTTTCTTGTTCGCCGCCGCCCTGCGTCTTGCTGCCGGATCTCATATCGCTTATTTGAAAGCTGAAGCGCCATTTATCCACTATGCCTTTGTCTATGCCTATGGTAGTGACATAAGCATAATCACCAACTTCGTGGGCATCAAAGCAGGAGGATAAGAAAACCGCTATGAAAAATAAAATAGATATGAGACTAATTTTCCTTAGCATAGGCTTGCTTCCTCCTCTTGAAAAAGAACCATATAAGCCATGCAATCAAAATAGGTGTGTAAAAACCTACCCAGCCAAGCTGTCTGAGATTAGGCACTACATAATCCAGCATTATGGATACGGTGGGTACAATAAGTGTGAGTATATAAACTATAAATGCAAAAGAAACAATAATAGGTTTTTTATCATTCATATCAAAAACATGGGTATAGCAGGCTACAGCGCCATAGAATACAGCGGTCAAACCTATTAATGTACTCAAGTTCCAGGTAAATATAAAGACTACTTCTATCCTCTGAAAGAACCTTCCATAGTCAATGAGAGAGGCCATTATATATACAGGGTCCATAAGCTCACCTGCAATAAAGTAAGGGAAGGAGAGTATGGTGGAAAACAGTACGGTTGAAATAACCGCACCGGATATCAGAATGCCCCGGCGGCCTACAATTCCGAAGTCTTTGGTACTATTTAGGGCTTTTGCAAAAATGCCCAAAAGTATTATTTCACCATAGGCCGAGCTTCTTATAAGCCCGTTTTCCAACGTGGCACCTGCTCCGTAGCCTAATAAGGGATATAATCTATATGCTTGAAATCTCTTGAATGACAATAATATTACAGTGATAAAAGCAAAAATCAGAGGATAGGAAAAAAGCTTTGCCACCCGGCCAATGCTCTCAAGACCAAGAAAGCTGACAAAAACTATGGCTATGATGAATAATCCTACTATAAAGCCAGGGGGAGTCTCATTAAGAAGATATACCTTGGTAGCGTCAGTAAATTCTCTCAGTGTTATGCTTATAGATAAAAGCAAAATTAAACAAAATATAAGGTTAAGTAGCATTCCTATCTTTTTGCCCAATGCTTCATCAAATATTTCCATAATGTTCTTCCCCGGATAGGCTTTGACCAGTTGAAGCATCAGGCTAAAAACCATCAAACTCACTGCCATGGATATCAGCGTCATATACCATCCTGCAGTACCTACCTTCTGCACGACTGCTGCAATGCTGGTAAAAAACGCTTTGCATGCCGTTGCATTAACAATGATGCAAAGCATCTCAATATTTCCTATTTTGCCTTCCTCCATTATAATCACCTCAAGTCCAACCGAGTATTATTAATTCTTCTTTTTCTTTTTTAGAGCATTTAGTTCATCAGGTCTGTATTTCATATATTTTATAGGTTTTGCAAGAATTATATCCGGGCTGTTTCTAAGCTTTGGAGTCACAGGTGCTAAAAATGGGACTCCGAAGGACTTCATGCTGCACATCAGCGCGAAAAACATAAACATTCCTATGGAAATACCGTAAAAGCCTGCCATATATGCTAAAGCAATGAAGAAAAATCTGCTTATCCTTATGGCGATAGACAGAGGGTAGTCCGGTATAGTAAAGCTGCCTATCCCTGTTGCCGCAACAATTATTATGAGAATGGGACTCACCAAGCCTGCCTGTACGGCAGCCTGCCCCAATATCAAAGCTCCTACGATACCCAGGGTCTGGTTGATAACTCCCGGCACCCTGAGTGCAGCTTCTCTGACAAGCTCAAAGGCCAATTCCATCACAACCAGCTCCACAATCGTGGGAAAGGGGACACCCTCCCTGGCAGAGGCTATCGATGCCAAAAGCTCGGAGGATATCATCTCCTGGCTGAACAATATCAGAGCGATATAAAAGCTGGACAGAAACACGGCTATCAGTATCCCTGCCATCCTTATCATGCTTATAAAGCTTCCATAATACCAGCGAAGGTTATTATCTGCGGAAGTATGATAAAGAGTAAAGAAGGTTATAGGCATTGCACAGGCAAAAGGCGAACCGTCCAGTATTACAAGGACCTTCCCTTCCAGAAGGAAGGATATGGCCCTGTCAGGTCTTTCTGTGCTGATTATCTGCGGAAAGAGCATCCATCTATTATCCTCGATATACTGCTCCAGCATCCCACTGCTCAATATAGCTTGTGATTTTACTTTACTGATTCTCTTTTTTACTTCTTTCGGAAGCTCCGGATTCACAACTCCATCCTGATATATGACTGCGCATTTTAGGTTGCTTTCCGCTCCCACAATCATAGTTTCTACTATAATATTTCTATTTTTAAATAACCTTCTCACAATAGAAAGATTTGTAGGCAAATCCTCTACGAAGCTTTCATTAGATCCTCTCACCACTATTTCATTTTCCGGTTTTTCTATGCCTCGCTTTTCATAGCCTTTCACTTGCAATAAGACGCACGAATCAAAGCCTTCTATAAAGAGAGCGCAAAAACCGCTTAGTATATCATTTTCAATCTTTTCAAACCGATTTTCTTTAGCAACATCATTAATATTAACAACTTTATTGATCAACATGTCAATCAAATCAGCTTCCTCAAGGTCCAAGCCCCCAGTCCCTGTCATAAGGTTCTTCAGGATTACTTCATCCAGAAGCTTTCTATTGACCAAACCATCCACGAAAATAAGGAAGGCGCCTATGCTCCCGCATATTTTGAGCTTTCTCACTGTTATATCGCTGTTTATCGGTATTTTGAAATCATTCTCAAGCCTTTCAAGATTTTTCTCAAGAGTCGAATAGATGAATGAATCCTTATCATCATTGTAATCATTCTTATCTGCACCTCTGTCATCTTCCTTGGTTTCCAGCAGCTCAAATTTATCTTTTTTAGGCTTATCCTTATATATAAATATATCCCAAAGCTTCTTCCGCATATAAAACTCACCATCCCAAAGCTTATCTCGACAAATATAGTAATAGTCTCCATAAATACGAAAAATTTATACTAAAAAATAAACCTCTCAATCATAAAGATTCAGAGGTTTATTTTTTAGTATA
>DPSW01000381.1:0-203 GCA_003527145.1 Clostridiaceae bacterium
GGTCGGCAGTTCAAAATTTATAAACTAAGATCCATGTATATTGATGCTGAAAAGGATGGGCCTCAGTGGGCACAGAACCATGATGCCAGAGTTACCAAAATCGGCAGATGCATTAGAAAAACCAGAATAGATGAAATCCCTCAATTCATTAATATAATTAAAGGAGACATGAGCATAGTTGGGCCAAGACCTGAGAGACCATA
>DPSW01000381.1:233-4806 GCA_003527145.1 Clostridiaceae bacterium
CTGGAGAAAGACTTATATTATATAAATAATCAATCTATTTGGCTGGATATCAAAATTATTTTAAAGACAGTAAAGATTATATTATCTGGTTATGGAGCCTGGTAAAAATTCATATAAATATTATAAATACTATTCTTAGTATATTGGATAGGGGAGAAAGGGTTTATGATCAAAAAACAGCCGATAGACTATATTTATATATTTAAAAATAAGCTTTGGATAATTGTATTGTCGACGGCTTCATTTCTTTTGATAAGTGGAATTTTCAGCTTTTACATCATTAAGCCTGAGTACCAAACTTTCTCAACCTTGATGATAGGGAAACCCCAAGGTTATTATGAAGGAATAGAGTATAACGATGTATTACTGAGTCAGAAATTAGTGTCAACATATAGTGAAATTGCAAAGAGCAGAACTGTATCAAATGAAGTAATAAAAAATCTGGGCTTAGATATAACATACGATGCAATAAGAAAAAAGGTAAATATTGCGCAAGTAGGAGATACCGGAATAATTAAGATCGAATCAAGGGATGAAAATCCGGAAGTTGCTGCTAAGCTAGCCGATGGAATAGCTGAGGTGTTCATGGAAAAAGTGGTCAAGATTATGAATGTAGAAAACGTCCAGATAATTGATAGAGCTGAAATACCGAAAAAGAATATAAGGCCAATTCCAGTTTTGAATATGACCGCAGCCGGAATATTGGGGATAATGATTGGAGCACTAATTGTTATTTTAATTGACTACTTGGATAATACTATAAAAACACCTGAGGATATAACTAAATATATAGGGATGCCTGTTATTGGCATGATACCATGAAATACAAACAGTATTTGGGGGTAAGAAATGGATAAAAAAAATATTATCACGAATATTAATCCAAAATCACGCTCAGCAGAAGCATATAGAATATTAAGAACAAATATACAGTTTGCAAACATTGACAAAACTTTAAAGAGCATAGTAATAACCAGTCCCGGGCAAGGCGATGGGAAAAGCACTGTTATTGCCAATCTTGCCGTGGCCATAGCACGGAATAATAAAAAAGTTTTATTGATAGACGCTGATCTAAGGAAGCCTAATGTGCATACGTTTTTTCAAGTGAGTAATACAAAGGGCCTTACTAATTTATTATCAGAAGATGTAGAATATATAAGAATAATAGAAAGCACTTATGTGGAAAATTTGGACATATTATCATCAGGTCCAATTCCACCTAATCCTTCTGAGCTTCTAGGGTCAAACAGAATAAAAATATTACTGGATGAGTTAAAGAACGTATATGATATGGTGCTTTTTGACTCACCTCCCGCATGCTTAGTTACTGATGCTGCAGTTTTATCAACAATAGCGGATGGAGTTATCTTGGTCTGTGCAGCAGGACAAACTACAATTGAGAATGCAAAAAATGCTAAGGCTTTACTGGATAAAGTAAATGCTAACATTATAGGAGTTGTCTTGAATAAAATGGCGACAAAAGCCGGACGTTATAATAAAGTAGATGATTATTATTCCTATTATGAAGGTGAATAATATGGTTGACATACATTGCCATANNCGATGATGGACCTGGTAATGTTGAAGAGTCAATTGAAATGGCTAAACGTGCTGAGAGCAACGGAACAAAGGTTATCGTTGCTACACCCCACTATATAGAAAGTGAAGGGTATAAAAGCTATCTATATAACTTGGAAATATTAAACAACTTAAAAAATAGATTATTAAACGTACAAATAAAAATTGAAATCTTACTTGGAAATGAGGTGTTTATTACACCTAATACTATTGAACTGCTAGAAAATAATGAGATAGCCACAATAAACAGAACAAAGTATATATTGATAGAGCTACCTGTGGTTGATNNAAGTAATATTTTCCCTAAGATTAAAGGGGATTTACCCAATATTTGCACATCCAGAGCGAAATTTAAAGATAATCAAAAATCCTAATATTCTATATGATTTTATTAAAAGAGGAGCTTTAGTCCAGCTAAATCTCTCAAGTTTAGAGAAAGGGAGCAAGGATAGCATCGGTAAAACAGCAGGTATTCTATTAGAAAATAGTATGGTACATTTTATTGCTTCAGATGCTCACTCTAGCAGTAAATACAACTTATCATTAATACATGCCTTTAAAATTGCAGGCAGGTATACCAGCAAGAAAAATCTGGAGAAATTTCTTTATGATAATCCTTTGAAGGTAATTAATGATGAAGAACTAACTATTGATGAACCTGTTAAATATAACAAAAAGACTTTGCTTTTTTATCATTGATCCTTTATTCCATATAAATCATCAACCCTTATCCTAAAAATTCCGGATCAATCGTATGATCAGAGCGGATAGCCTTTTGGAGTATTGTAAATGAAACCCCTTTGGTGCCCTCATTGAAATGGCATGGGAACCTGTTTTGGCATTGCAGGCATTCTAAATATTCCTCAGAACCTATTTGCTTTCTATTATCAAACAAAAAAGGCAGAAACGCATCCTCACTTTCGCTGCCGGGAGCATCGGCATCAATACTATAGGAGTAGACGTAAGAAGCTTGGAATTTTGCAGCAAATTTATTGCCCTTGCATATGGGGCATATTATGTTATCAGTCATCAGTTATTACCTCTTTCAGTAAAGATTAACCATTATTATTATCCCTACTGAACGATTAAATATTCTTAATAATGCTGTCCGCTTTCAAAGAGGACAGCATTATTATTTAAAACAGGATAAGATCATACCCTTATTTTTAAATAGTGATATCTTTTAGCTTCCCATGATCTGATGTAGGGTATATTCAATGCTTCATAGGTATGTTGAGATATGAGTGTGTCGATGGGTGAATAACCTGTTACTATAGTTGAGTGAAATATAACTCCATTATCATCTTCAAAAAAAATTAAATCCCCCAGCTCAAGCATGGCTGCGCTGCCTACTTCAAGACCTTTTGCAGCATCGATATTGGAGTTATTATTCACTTTTAGGGTCCAGTATAACGAGTGAGCGACGGCCCAAGGCACCGACCACCTATCATCATTAGTATCATAGGTACCTGACTTATTATACCACCAGGCGTATTCTGTAGTATATGTCATAGGTGCACCGCCAGCCAGCAGGCACTGAGAGATAAAATTCGTGCAGTCCCCGCCCAAGGTTTCATAAATTTGAAAATACTTAAAGCCTGGGTTTGGGGATAAGGCAAAAGTTTTCGCATAATTTACCGCACGTGCTCGATTATACCTATTTTGTCTGTCTAAAACCATAGCTACCTCCTTATAGTTATTCATATTACTATTTTATGAATGGGATTGGGATATGTTCGTTAACTGGGTGTCCTTTTTCTATAGCTTTTAGGTGAGATAAATTGTATAATAAAGCTGAATATTCAAATAAAATTTAGGGGGATTTGCGATGAAATACGATGTTGAAGCTATGAGAAAACAATTTCCTGCTATGGAAAGAAAGATAAACGGATACCCTGCCGCATATTTGGATGGGCCAGGAGGCACACAGGTACCCCAAAGGGTCATCGACAAGGTAGTAGATTATCTCACATGGCATAATTGCAATATTCACGGAGTTTTTGCCACCAGCGTTGAGACAGATAATATGCTTTTGGAAACCAGAAAAGCTTTTGCAGATTTTATTGGATGTTCTTGGGATGAGGTTTCCTTTGGTGCCAATTCTACAACAATAAATTTCAACCTTGCTTCTGCTATAGCCAGAGATCTTAAGCCCGGGGATGAAGTGATTATTACTGATATAGATCATGAGTGCAATAGAGGACCCTGGGAGATGCAGGAGGAAAGGGGTATAATAATACATAATGTCAAGGTGGATCTGGAAAAGTGTATAATTGATATGAACGACTTTAAAAGCAAGCTCAATGATAAAACCAAGGTTGCAGCGTTCAACTATGCTTCAAACGGAGTAGGGACTATCAGCGATGTGAAGACAATGGTTTCAATGGCTCATGAAGTAGGAGCACTTACTATTGTGGATGCAGTACACTATGCTCTTCACGGCCCTATAGATGTTAAAGACTTGGATACGGATTTCCTTTTCTGTTCTGCATATAAGTTCTTCGGTCCGCATATTGGGGTACTATATTCCAAAAAGGAGAAATTAGAAGGGCTAAGGACTATAAAAGTTAAAGAACAGGATGATTTTGCACCTTATAAATTTGAGACCGGGACATTAAATCACGAAGGAATAGCAGGAGCTGCAGAAGCTATAGAGTTTATTGCTTCTATAGGCGAGACCTACGGAAGTGAATTTGAAAAAGAGTTAAAAGGCTTCATAGGCAGAAGAAGAAATGTGGTCGCCGGTATGTTGGCTCTGGAAGCTTATGAACAGCCGATAACAGAGCATTTTATAGATGGATTGGAAAGAATACCGGGAGTTAGAATTTATGGTCCTCCAAAGGGATATCCAAGAACTTCGACAGTATCCTTTACCATGAAAAACAAATCTCCGAGAGAAGTAGCCGAATATCTTTCAGACAGAGGCATATTTGTGTGGGATGGAGATTTTTATGCTTCAAAACTGGTCAGGGTTTTAGGCTTGAGAGAGAGCGGC
>DPSW01000381.1:4814-10798 GCA_003527145.1 Clostridiaceae bacterium
GAGAATTAGCGGAGAAATAAAATTCCGATGCAGCTTGTTTTAGTGCTAGATCTGGATAAATATACTGATAGCCTTATAAATAATAGCCTATAATACCTGCAAATTATATAAAAAAACAGGGTCTTTAGTGCTAAATAAATGTATATTTAGACATATGTCCACGAGTTGAATACAGGAATATAATTCAATTAAACAAAACTTGATAAAGGCAAACCCATCGAAAGGTGGCGACGCAAAGCTATAGGGGCTACAGTGAAGATTACTAAGCCAGCCAGTTGCCGTGCTAAATAATGTGGATGCGTTATTTATAAAGTCGCTATCTTATGATTGGCGGCTTTATTTAGTTCAATATGCATATAATCAAGCGTTGCTGTCGGCATTNNGGCATTTTTCGCCATAACGGGGAAGGGGTGAGAAGTATTGGGAATAGTTATTGCAGCATCATTTTTTATTTTTGTTGCTTTATTCTTTATATCTACTTATCTTATAGTAAACAGTAAAGAGATTGTATAGATTCAAGAATGATAGAGACAACTGCGTTGGGTGCCTCATATTTGGCGGGTCTCGGTTCAGGTCTTTGGAACAGCAAGGATGAAATACAAAAGGAATGGACTTCTTGATAGGATATTCATACCATGCATGAGTAATGAGCTGAGAAATGAAAAATATATAGGATGGAAAAAGGCTGTGGAGAGATCTATGGAATGGTGCAAATAAGCAAAAATATTGTCATCCTCAGGCTTATAGCCTATAGAATGACAATATTTTTTATGCGGCTTCTTTTTTGATCAAAGCTCTTAGCTCATCACCGGACAGAGTTTCTTTATCCAATAACTCGCTGGATACATCCTTCAATATTTGTATGTTTTCATTCAATAGAGAAAGGGTGCTTTTTTCTACCTCTCCCAATATGGATGAAATAGCATTGTGAAGTTTTTCCTTTGGCAAATCTTCGGCCGATATTATGCCTAATTCAGACATGCCTCCATATACTATATGGCGGGCAAGGTCCGATGCATTCTGAAAATCGCTTGACGCTCCTGTGCTTCTGGAGCTCAACAGAACCTCTTCGGCCAGAGCTCCGGCTAAGGATACTGCGATGCGGCCATTAAGGTAATCACAGGTATAAAGAAACATATCGTCTTCCTGTGTATTGCGCACATAACCAAGAGCATTGCTCCTTGATGCAACATTCACACTGGCTACGGAATGCGGGAATAAAAGCTCTCCTATCAGAGCATGGCCTGATTCATGTATTGCAATTCTAAGCTTCTCATCGACACTGGGAAGCCTGTCAAGCTTTTCTCCCATCATAACCTTTTCAATAGCATTTTTAAAATGCACGGAAGATATTTCTTTTGATTCATCTCGCATTGCCAATATGGCCGCTTCATTGGCTACGCTTTCCAGCTGGGCTCCGGAGAACCCGAAGGTATCCCTTGCTATAGCCTCTATTTCGACTTCTGCGGATAAAGGCTTATTCCTTGTATGGAGCTTTAAAATATGAGCCCTTCCCTTTTTATCGGGCAAATCAACCTTTACAATGCGGTCAAATCTTCCGGGGCGCAGGAGCGCCGAATCCAGCATATCCGACCTATTAGTCGCTCCAATCACAAGGACTTTTACCTCATCGTCAGAAGAAATTCCGTCCATTTGGACCAAAAGCTCGTTGAGTGTCTGATCGTGTTCCTGGTGGCTGTGGTTTTGTCCTCTTTTTCCGCCCAGCACCTCGATTTCATCAATGAAGATTACGGCACTGTGCCTGTTCATCCTTTTTGCAGCTTGTTTGGCCTGGGTGAATAGCTGACGAACCCTTTTGGCGCCTACACCTACATACATTTCTACAAATTCAGAGCCGCTGGCTGATAAAAATATGGAATTGGTGTATTGAGCTGCAGCTTTTGCCAATAGAGTTTTTCCTGTTCCAGGGGGCCCGTTCAATAATATACCCTTTAATGGGCGAATACCTAAGGCTTTTAGCTTGTCATTGCTTTTTATGAATTCAAGGGCTTCCCGCAGCTCATTTTTAGCTATCTCTTGTCCCCCTATATCGTTGAAAGAAATGGAGCTATCCTTTCTTCCTTCGCCAACAGAAGAGCTTTTTACTTTTAATAGCTTGCTGTCAGTGATAAAATATATTGCTCCTGCAAAACCTATAAGAAAAATTAAAGGCAATATATCAAACCCAAGCAAACTTAAAAATACAATTATTGCTGCAACTGCACCAATAATATGTTCCTTATAATTCATTATTTTAAATCACCTGCTTTCTGTGTTTGTCTTGGTATAAGCTTGTACAAAGATTTATCGTTTTTAGTTATATGCAGGTATATATATTTACTATCGATGTTTATTTTAGATTCGCCGCCAATAGATTTTGCTATAGCATCACTCTTTTCTACAAGACTTGGGAAGCTGCCGTCTATTAAAGCTTTTTCAATATAAATGCTTATATCCGAATAAAGCTTTTCTAATTCATCGCTGCCTGTATCCTTGATGTTTATCTTATATGCTTTACCTTTTAATGCTTGTATAGCTTTTTCATTGATCTCTGCATATGTCTTTTGAAAATTGGAAATATTATTTAAAGATATATTAATGATTATTGGCTCATATATTTTTGATGGTTTTTCTAAAACAACGTTTTGAACTCCATTTATACTTTTAAGTCCGCTATTCAAAGGCATAGCTACTGAATAATTTTGCCATAGAAAACGTGCTCCATATAAAACGAGCAAGGTAGCAATAAATGCTAATGTGCCCTTAATTATTTTTGTGGCCTTTATGTTCATAATCCACCTCCATGTTTACATAATATTATAACACGGTTTTTAATTATGGACTAATGACAAATATTTGAATTGATTGTATAAAGATAATAGGTATTGGAAAAAATTATCATACATAAGTATATATAAGAAATATTTATGTTAGGAAAGGGAGGTGAATGGTATGGATAGGCTTTCACTAATATTGGTAATTATAGGAGCTTTGAATTGGCTTTTGGTTGGTTTATTTCAATTTGATCTGGTAGCCGCTCTTTTTGGAGGGCAAAACGCTGTGCTTAGCCGTATTATCTATACATTGGTCGGATTAGCAGGTCTATGGTCAATAAGCTTATTGTTCAGAGACCGTCAAAAGGCTTAAAAAGAAGAACCTCCGAATTTCGGAGGTTCTATTTATCTATAACTCGGCAAAGTATTTCAAGACCTTTAACCAGTTCTCCTTCATTTATTACAAGCGGAGGCAGCAGTCTAATTACATCAGGTCCGGCAGTGAGTACCAATAACCCATTAGATAAGGCTTCTTTTTGAACCTTTGCAGCGTCTCCTTGAATCTGTATGCCTATCATAAGTCCTTTTCCTCGGACCTCCAGTATAGTATTGCAATTGTTTTTTAAGAATTCTTTTATGATATCTCCCTTGGTTATTACGCTATCCATAAATGCTTTATTGCATATCTTATCCAAAACAGCCAGAGCCGCTGCTGAAGCCACAGGGTTGGCGCCGAAGGTGGAGCCATGATCTCCCGGCTTGAATACCTTGCCTAATTTTTCATTGCATAGCACCGCTCCCATGGGAAGGCCGGAAGCAAGGCCCTTTGCAACGGTCACAATATCCGGTTTTGCATCAAAGTGGTTGTAGCCGAACAATAAGCCTGTTCTTCCTATGCCGCACTGGATCTCATCGAATATGACCGCTATATCATTTTCCTTGCATTTTGCGACAACCTTCTTGACATAATCTGCTTCAAGAGGTATTACGCCCCCTTCTCCCTGGATGGCCTCCATCATTACAGCGCATATGCTGGAATCCAAGTTATTTATGAAATCATCATAGTCATTGGCTTTCACATGCTTGAACCCGTCCGTAAACGGAAAGAAGTAGTCATGATATTTTTCCTGACCGGTTGCTGACAACGTGGTCACAGTCCTTCCGTGAAAGGACTGCTTCAGGGTGATTATAGCCGATCTGTTCTTGCCGTATTTATCAAAGCTGTATTTCCTCGCCAGCTTAATGGCTCCTTCATTGGCTTCAGCGCCGGAGTTAGAGAAGAATACTTTGCTCATACATGCATTATCAACCAATTTCTCAGCCAGTAGGATGGAGGGGAGATTATAAAAAATATTTGAAATATGAGCAAGGCTTTTGCTTTGTTCTGCTACAGCCTTCATCCATTCTTTATCTCCATAGCCTAAGCTGTTGACGCCGACACCGCTGGTAAAATCTATGTAGCTGTTGCCTTCGGTATCATATACAGTAGACCCGTTTCCCTTAACCAAAACCACCGGCAATTGAGCATAAGTTTCCATAAAATATTTATTTGCTTTATCGATCAATTCCATTGTTAATACCCCCCTGCTTAATCATTGTGCCTATGCCTTCATCCGTAAATAGTTCGAGCAATAATGAATGCTGCACTCTTCCGTCTATTATATGGGCTCTTTTCACTNNTATCATCCCGCCAGTCAATAGGCCACCGGATGTCAGCTGATAAATCCCGTTGAGATCCAGCTGAGATATGAGAGTTGATGGGTCTGAGGGATCTGTCAATATTCCCGGGACATCGGTAAGAAGTATAAGCTTTTCGGCATTTAAGGAAGATGCTATACTGGATGCGGCTGTATCTGCGTTTATGTTATATACAGTTTCCTTATCATCTCCCAAAGCTATGCTGCTTATCACAGGTATATATCCCCCATTGATACTGCTATTGATTATATCTGCATCAACTTTTGATATTTCCCCTACAAGGCCTAGATCATCGTCTGCTTCAAGCTTTTTTGCTTGAAGCATATTACCGTCTATACCGCAGAGGCCTATGGCTTTGCCTCCTTTTTTATATATCATGGCTGTCAAATCTTTATTTATTTTTCCCGCAAGAACCATTTGAACTATATCCATTGTTTCCTTATCCGTATATCTCAAACCATTTATAAATTTGCTTTCCTTATTTATTCTTTTCAGCAAATTATTGATTTCCGGCCCGCCGCCGTGTACCACCACCAGGTTTATACCTATGCATTTCATAAGGACTAAATCGTTTATTACCGCTTCCTTAAGGCTTTGATTGAGCATGGCATTTCCGCCATACTTTACTACAACAGTTTTGCCTTTATGCTGCTGCATGTAGGGCAATGCCTTTGCCAGGATTTCAGCTTTTTTAGAATTTTCCATAATGTCCACCACCTATGAGCGATAATCTCCATTTATTCTCACATATTCGTAAGTCAGGTCGCATCCCCATGCTGCAGCACTTTTATCTCCCTGGTTCAGGTTGACTAATATTTTTATTTCGGGAGCCTTGAGTATTTTTTTTGCTTTGGCTTCATCAAATATAATGGGCATTCCGCATTGATATACTGTCATGCTTCCCTCAGAGCTTTCAAAGGCCACATCTATTTTATGGATATCCAGCTCAATATTGCTGTATCCAAGGGCGCACAATATCCTTCCCCAGTTGGCATCGGCGCCGAAGCATGCTGCTTTTACCAGGTTTGACCTGATCACTGATTTTGATAGAATTTCTGCGATTTCTTCAGAATTTGCACCCATGACCTGGCACTCAATAAGCTTTGTAGCTCCCTCTCCATCCTTGGCTATGAGCTTCGCCAGATAAGTGTTTAAATAGTTTAATACATCTAAGAATGTGTGATAATCATCATTTTTTTCGCTTATTAAAGCGTTTTGAGCTTCACCGTTGGCCAAGATCACTGCCATATCGTTTGTGCTGGTATCCCCATCAACGCTGATTCGGTTATAGGATTTATTAACACTTTCTCTTAATGCCTCTTGAAGCAGATGCTGTTCAATATTCAAATCAGTAGTGATAAAGGATAGCATAGTAGCCATATTAGGATGGATCATTCCTGAGCCCTTGGCCATGCCGCCTATTGTTACAGTTTTATCCCCTATGTTGAAGGCCAATGCTATGGTTTTACTGATGGTATCAGTTGTCATGATGGCCTCAGATGCGCTCTCCTC
>DPSW01000099.1:0-5153 GCA_003527145.1 Clostridiaceae bacterium
CAAGTTAATTATTAAACATGTTTAAATTTATCCGCAGCCTTTAAAATAGCCTTCCAGGGATACAAAATATAATGACTTGATATTTCCTTGGTCATGTAGCATGTCTCGGACAGAAACCGGAAGCTCATCTGCTGCCGTGGAACGAAAGCCGAGGCTTTCGCAAAAACCATTGCACCGTCTCCAGCATAGAGCATACTTTGCACCATTGCATTCATATGAATTCAATATAGTTTTGGCTATAGCTGTGCCAACTTTGCTTCTTCTAAACCTTTCAGCAACTATAATATTGTTTATAAAGCAATAATCGCCCTTTGCAAAAGATATACCGCAGCCCAGCAGCATGTCATTGTCATAATAGACAAAGCAATCATCATTATTATCTATATCCTTATCCTCAGAATCATTGTCCTGCAGGAATATAAGTATATTTTCCATATCGCCTGACAAAGCCTTTCTTATCCTTATCAAAAATCCAGCCCCCTTTGTTTCATTTAAACCCTTTCAAAATCTTTTTAACATTATAGAGTATGCTTGTTGATTCAATGTTTTCTTTGTATATCAGGTCAGTTTTACCTATACAAAAATCACCGATATAAGCTTCCAGAGTTCCTGCCTTTTTATTTTCGTATATAGGAGCCTTGACCATATTGTCAAGATTTTCTTTTATTACTATTTCTTCCTCGTTTCCACTTATCTTGATCGGACCATACAAATCCTCAGCCGGATAAACCTTGGCAGAATTCTTCTTACCTTTGATCACCGGTATTTCTTTAAAGGCCTCATCTTTATCTATTGCTTTGATCTTTTTATAATTGCTAAAGCCGTATTCCAGCAGCTGAGAAGATGCATTCCACATATCTCCGCAATTCAATACCACGGATACCAGCTGCCAATCCTCCCGTGTTGCAGAAGACACCAGGCATTTGCCTGCCTTTTTAGTATAGCCGGTTTTGACACCGTCTCCCCCATCAAATTGCCACAGCATTTTATTTTTATTTGTCAGCACTCTATCCCAGTTCTCTCCTTCTGGGCCCGGGATTGTCTTCCTTTTTGTCTTTACTATCTGAGCAAACATATCATTCCGCAAAGCATAACATGTTATCAATCCCAAATCATAGGCAGTGGTATAGTGATCATCGTCAGGCAGCCCATGAGGATTCTTGAAATTTGTATTATTGGCACCAATTTGTCTGGCTTTCTCAGTCATTAATTCTGCAAACTTTTCAGCGGTACCGCAAAGATGTTCAGCCACCGCTACAGACGCGTCATTGCCCGAGCGAAGCATTATTGCATAAAGCAGGTCTTCAAGCTTGATCTTTTCCCCTTCCTTTAAATAGATGGAGGAACCTTCCTGAATGGAGGCTTCCCTGCTTATTGTAACCATTTCGTCCAGCCTTCCGCTCTCAATAGCCAAAATAACAGTCATTATTTTTGTTGTGCTGGCCATCGGAAGCTTGACTGAGCTATTATAGCTGTACAGAACCCTATTTGTTTTCACATCCATGAGCATATATGCTAATGCATCTATATCAGATGCATTAGCAACAAATATATTTGTAAACAATAATATCAACGCAAATAAAAATAAGAATATAGAAATTCTTTTTACCATGCAATCACCCCGTTATCTTTTTATTTATTATTAACAGAATGATGCATATAATACTTTGGAGTATGATGTTAATCTTTAACTCCTAATTATTTTACATCCAAATTCCTTGGCAATTTTCTCCGCTTCCTTTATATCATCATCACCCCAAATGGACCATCCGCCCTTTAAAATTCCATTAACAAAAATCTCTACCTTATCATTCTTAAAAATCATAACATTTCCTACTCTTTTTTTCATCTGTTCCACTTGATGAATAACAGCTTCATCCAGATCTACATCAAATACTTTAAGAGCAATAAACAAGCATGACAACGCATCCTCCAGTTCTCTTTTGGCTCTGTCAGAATCACCTTTTAGCAAAGCCTTTAAAGACTCGGCCACCTCTTCATTTAAATGGCTCATTATTTCCTTTGGATCATCCGTTGAATACTTCCTGTTCTCCCAGATTAAATCCATCGCTTCCTTTAACTCCATAAAGACCTCCTATTATTCAATGCATGGCATATTATGCCATGATACATTTCATTATAACATAAATAAGAGAGGATTTTAACTCCTCTCTTCCAGATTTAGCTGCTTGCTTATTTAAACTTTATCGCTTCGTTTTTCAATTTTATCAATAAATCTTGGAATCAGATCAATCAGCCTATCTACAGCGGTATTGAAATTTACCGGAACCATCCTGAGCTGCCCTTGATTTATGGATAGGAAACCTACCGGATGGACAGATACTCCTNNAAGACTTTGAGGGATCAGTATCATCGCTCTTTACATCTCCTCCGCCAGATATAAAAGCGAACCCAACTTTAGATATAGGAATGATCACTGTACCGTCTGGGGTCTCTACAGGATCTCCTATAACTGTGTTTACATCAATCATTTCCTTAATATTTTCCATAGTTGTTTTCATAAGTCCTTGAATAGGTTGTTCCATCTATCTCACTTCCTCTTGAAGTTTTTATAAACATTCTCAATGCAGTAATAATATGTCCTATCTTTATATCAATTATGCAATTCAACATAATATGAAAAACTTCTTTGTTAAAAACCGGTTTTAAATCAATTGCCTTGATATACAGATCAATATGCGCTTTTATAAATGCAAGGAAATTTACAATGACGGTATATAAAATGCCATACATAACACCTGTGATATAAGCATCATCAAACCCGAAAGCAGAATATACGCAAAAATCTCTGATTTGTGCCTTTTTTGCCAGATATTTTATAGCCTTTTTATTTAAACGATAGTAAGACATCATATCATCCAGGCTGCTCAGTAATTCATCTAGTGACTCAATCGTTTTAAATCTTATCTCATCCTGGATTTCTTTGCCGGATTTTAATCTTAATCTAAATCGCACCGCAAAATTGTCCATTTTTTTTACAAAATCTAAAAATGGCAGTTCGGCTTTATATTTTATAATTCCAAAAAAGGCAGATGCAGCAAGTGTAATGATATCATTATTTTCTATCCTCTTATATGATATTTTTAATTTTAGATGAGAATGAAATAAAGCTAAAGCTACAATAGAAAATGCTGTGATAGCTAATAACAAATACAAAGCTATTCCTCCAGGCATAATTATATGTTCTTGAAGTATTTTCCCAAAAAATTAAAGAATAATACGTTGTTCGAGTATTATTCTTTAATCCATATCGTTAAGAGGCGGAAGCTCTCCGATGCTTTTCAATCCGAATAACCTCAGAAAAGTATCGGTTGTTCCGTATAATATAGGCCTTCCGGGCCCCTCCATCCTCCCGATCTCCTTTATCATGTCCTTTTCCACCAGCCTTGTTATGCAGGCATCTGATTTAACTCCCCGCACCGAATCTATACTGGATTTTGTAATAGGCTGTTTATATGCAATAATCGATAAGGTCTCAAGGGAAGCCTGGGACAAACCTGTTTTTGCTTTTGGTTTCAATAGCTTTTCCACATATTCATAGAGCTCAGATCTTGAGCATAGCTGATAACTGCCGTTTATTTCTACAATCTTTATTCCTCTGGCTTCATCATCAAAGTCATCTGTAAGCTGATTGATTATTTTCTTCAGGGTAGCCTGATCCACCTCTAAAGCTGAGGAAAGCTCTTTTAAAGATACAGGATCACCGGAAACAAACAAAAGGCATTCCACAGCAGCTTTAATTTTCTTTATATCCATATCTATTACCTTCTCTTTATAACAATTTTGTCAAAATTCCTTGATTGCTCTACATGTATGGCCCTGCGCTTGATAAGCTCCAGAACTGCA
Organism: Clostridiaceae bacterium; assembly: GCA_003527145.1. Lineage (GTDB taxonomy): Bacteria > Bacillota > Clostridia > Lutisporales > Lutisporaceae > Lutispora. The sequence continues at coordinate 3,868 of DPSW01000099.1, forward strand.
AGAAAAGTAACTACGGCTTCAAGCTTATCAATGCAATCTATGATGAGATCATCAAAGTAAAGCAGTCTTTTTTTTGACATGTACTTAAGAACATAAGATATTTTTTCTTCTACTGTGACATTATCTCTGAAAATCCTTCTAAAGCTTTGATTTTTTTCCTGATGCTTCTTCGTCATTATAGCCTGGAATTTTTTAAATAAAATCTCCGCTGAAAGCCTGTCAGGAAGCGTAAAAGAATCTATTATCTCATCTGCCAAACAAGAATCCTTGCATAAAGCTTTCTCATTTACTAAAAGTCTTTCCTTCAACATCAAGGATAACTCCTTATAAGCCTTGTATTCAAGCAGCTTTTTCACCAGATCATCCCTTGGATCCTCAACTTCTGTTTCATCTGCTTTAGACGGCTTAGGCAATAGCATCTTAGATTTTATTTCAAGAAGGGTTGCGGCCATGACCAGAAATTCACTGGCTAAGTCTATATCAAGACTCTGCATCATGTTCAAATAGCTGATATATTGATCCGCAATATCAGCTATAGGAATATCATAAATATCCACCTGGGCTTTTTCGATTAAATGAAAAAGCAATTCAAAAGGCCCTTCAAATATTTCAAGTTTTATGCTTATTGACATAATAATTACCACACCATTTTTAAATTTTAAAAGAAAAGCCCGACAATATATGAAATGCCCATTTCTGCATAAAAAAACATAGGGCCTAAGATTGTATCGATTGCATCTGTGAATATCAAAAGCAACAGCAACAAATAGGAGTAACGTTCATAACTGTAAAATTTGTATTCAAACCTAGACGGCAGAAAACCTGCCAGAATCTTTGAGCCGTCTAGAGGCGGAAGCGGTATTAAATTAAATACGCCTAATCCAATATTTATTAAATAAATATTGATCAATATATTGTCAACAATCTCATTGATAAATCCAAATTTACTATAAAGTATGGCATAAATAAACAATGCAGCTAAGGCAATGATAAAATTCATCATCGGTCCTGCCAAAGAAACCAATATCATACCTTTTTTTCTATTTTTAAAGTTGAGCGGGTTTATCGGAACAGGCTTGGCCCAACCGAATCGGAATACAGCCAACATGATTATACCTAAAGGATCAATGTGAACCAATGGATCGAGAGTCAACCGGCCGCTTAATCTTGCAGTATCATCTCCCATAGCATCGGCTGCTAAAGCATGTGCAAATTCATGAAATGAAAAGCCAATGAACACAGCAGGCAGTCTATAGAGCAAATCCATGAAATCAATACCCGGCAAA
>DPSW01000099.1:5173-8277 GCA_003527145.1 Clostridiaceae bacterium
AAGTAATGCGATCGCATTACTTTTTTTATATGATTATGATCAGTCGCTTAGCCAATATCTTATAGCCTTATTTATATTATTAAAAAATCCTGCTCTTCCGATATCTTCATCTATAACTACAGGTATGCTCACAAGGCTTTCGCCACTTTTTAAAATAATTATTTCCCCCAGCTTATCTCCTTTGGATAAAGGCGCTGCTACTTTATCAGGTATGATTATTTTTTTTTCANNTAAGCTTTTCTTCACCTTTTTTTATGAGAACACTGGCGTTTTTTTCAAGAACTGCATTTGCATTTATCTTATTTCCTTTTGAAATTTCTATTTTTTTAATAGCCTCGCCTTTTTTGCCTACAACATATGTAGAGTAATTTGCGAAACCATAATCCAGCAGCTTCCTTGCATCATTATTTCTTGATCCCGTACTTGGAGCTCCCATTATGACACTTATAAATCTAAGATCATTTCTTTTAGCTGTGGCAGATATGCAATACATAGCATTATCCGTAAATCCGGTTTTTATACCGTCTACATCATCATAAAACTTTACCATTTTGTTTTTATTCGCCAATTCCCTTATAACATTATTCTTCTTTCCTACCGTCACTTTTGTCATATAAATTGAAATATAGTCAAAAATTTTCTCATGTTGTATCAATTCTCTTGACATTATAGCTATATCGTGGGCTGAGGCAACATGTCCTTCAGCGTGAAGGCCATGGGAGTTTACAAAATTCGTATCAGCCATTCCCAGCTCCGCAGCTCTCTTATTCATCAGCTTTACAAACTCTTCTTCACTGCCTGAAAGATATTCAGCTATTGCTACGCTGGCATCATTCGCTGATTCTACAGCAATTCCGGTAATCAAATCTTTGACAGCCCTTACTTCACCTTCCTCTAAAAGCAAACAGGTTCCGATCATCTTACTGGCTTTTTGACTTATGACCACTTTATCCTCAAGAGTTATTTTACCTGAATCCAATGCTTCCATAACAATCAGCATGGTCATTATCTTTGTCACGCTTGCAGGCTCCAGCTTATCATGGGCATTCTTCTCATATATTATTGTCCCGGTCGAAGCTTCCATAAGCAGTGCAGATTTACAATTCAGGGACATTTCAATATCTGATTTTGCCATAATCGGTTGATTAAGCATCNNATAAAAATGGATAGATTTCTAATTTGCTTAGCCATAAAAACCCTCCTATAATTGTTTTATTGTTATATTTCCCTATAGGAGGATTGTTATTCGCAATATGTCTTATTAAAATCTGCTATACTTATTGTATGACGTCATATATATATTTTGAAGGCTTATTTGCAATCTCCCTTATTTTAAACGCATTTTGAGCAGCAACCCGTGCTTCGTCCCAATTTTCTAGATTTGTATGCAATATGCAAATTGTATCATAATGNNTACTTTTTTCTTAATAGTGATACCTGCAGAGTGATCTATTGAATCATTCTTTTTTCTCCTGCCTGCTCCGAGCAGCATAGCTGCGACTCCTATGCTCTCCGCATCTATAGAATAAATAAAGCCTTCTTGGGAAGATTTTATCTCTATATGGTGCTTGGCTTGGGGAAGCAGCTCAGGATTATCTATCACGCTTGGATTTCCGCCTTGTATTGATATAAGCTGTTTAAATTTATCCAATGCTTTTCCCGATCCAATAATCCCTTTCAAATATCCATAGGCTTCATTAAATTCACTAAACGCTCCTCCTAAAACAGTCATATATGAAGCAATAGTTAATGCTACCACAGTCTCATCCTCAGAACCGTTTCCGCGCAATACCTCTATTGCTTCTTTAACCTCATTGGCATTTCCTACTTCATGGCCCAAGGGCTGACTCATATCAGATACAACTGCTATTGTTTTTTTGTTTAATGATTTGCCTATCTCAACCATTGTTTCTGCAAGTAAAACAGCCTCATCAATGGATTTCATGAATGCTCCGGAGCCCACTTTTACATCCAGCACTATGCAATCTGCACCGGAGGCTATTTTTTTACTCATTATAGAACTTGCTATCAATGGTATGCTATCCACTGTAGCCGTTACATCTCTCAATGCATATAGTTTTTTATCCGCAGGCGTAAGATTGGCTGTTTGCCCTGCAATAGACATCTTATATTTGTTCACATTATCAAAAAAAGTCTCCTTGCTCAATTCAGTATTAAACCCTGATATTGCTTCCAGCTTGTCTACGGTTCCGCCCGTATGCCCAAGGCCTCTGCCTGAAATTTTTGCGACAGGTACACCTGCCGCTGCTGCCNNCTCCTGTAGAGTGCTTATCAACCTTTATACCGGCAATACCGGACAAATCCAACATATCTCCCGAATTTACCATAGCCATGGTTAACTGGGCTATTTCCCTCTTATTCAAGCCTTTGAAATATATTGCCATGAGTAATGCAGAAGCCTGATAATCAGGAATGCTCCCATCCATAATTCCATTTATAAAAAATTTTATTTCTTCATCGCTCAATTCATGCCCATTTCTTTTTTTGAGAATGATATCATAAACCCTCACTGAACTTCACCTCTTTAATAAATTCCCTAACAAGCTTAACAAAACGCGGTTTTGTCAGTTCAGCTACTCTTACCACATCTTCATGGGAAGGCGGAACCAAGGAATCGGGCAAAGCCATATCTGTTATGCATGAAAGCCCTATGGTTCTGATTCCGCAGTGTCTTGCTGCGATAGCTTCCGGGACTGTGGACATGCCTACCGTATCAGAGCCCAAAGTTATAAGCATCCTAAGCTCGGCCTTTGAAAGATAATATGGGCCGCTTATAGCAGTATAAACTCCCCTATGTACTTTTATATCTAATCGTTCGGCTACTTCACTGCATATTCTGATAAGCTCGGCATCATAAGCCTGGGACATATCAGGAAATCTTGGCCCAAAAGCGGATAGATTCGCCCCTATCAACGGGTTATCACCTATTAAGTTGATATGATCATTTATGATCATAATATCTCCTGCAGAAAATGCTTTGTTCAGACCGCCGCAAGCATTGCTGAGCAGCAGAATATCAATGCCAAGCTTTTTCATGACTCTGACAGGCAAGGTTACTTCCTTCATTGTGTAGCCTTCATAAT
>DPSW01000099.1:8312-8463 GCA_003527145.1 Clostridiaceae bacterium
AAACAGGGAATTCCGGAATGTCTTTATAATCAATAATTATTTTATTTTCGATATAGTCGGCTAAAGTTCCCAGACCTGTACCAAGAACAATTCCGATCTGAGGTTTCTGGCATATGATGTTTTTTATATAGTCATATGCTTTATCGATTTT
>DPSW01000099.1:8548-11506 GCA_003527145.1 Clostridiaceae bacterium
ATATTTGTTATGCAGGAGATGCCTATTACTTCCATTCCGGAATGATTAGCTGCGATTACCTCGGGTACTGTTGACATTCCTACTGCGTCGGCCCCAATAACCCTTGCCATCCTTATTTCGGCAGGTGTTTCATAAGCGGGGCCCGTCATTGATGCATAAACGCCTTCTTTGATAGGTATGTTTAAGCTATTGGAAATTTTTTTAACCATATCTCTCATTCCCATAGGATATGCATTTGACATATCTGGAAATCTTGTTCCATAGATGTCAAAATTCGGCCCTATCAAAGGGTTGCTACCCATAAGATTGATATGGTCCTTTATAAGCATCAAGTCACCGGCCGAGTAGCTGGTATTTACACCGCCAGCCGCATTGGTCACAATCAATTTTTTTATTCCCAGCGCTCTCATAACCCATACAGGAAAAGCGACCTCTTTCATTGTGTATCCTTCATAATAATGAAACCGCCCTTGCATAACCGCTACTTTACGGCCTGCAATTTCTCCAAAAATGAATCTTCCTTTGTGTCCTTCAATAGTAGAAACGGGAAAGTTCGGTATATCGTGATAATCTATTATATTTTTTTTCTCTGCTTCGTCTCCCAGAACTCCTAATCCTGAGCCTAATATGAGGCCTATTTCAGGGTTTTCATCTAAACGGCCTGCAATATAATCTTTTGCTTCCAAAATCATTTCATATAATTCTTTCATTAAAATCACTCCCAAACAATAATGATTTAAAGGATGAACCTTCAATCTGACCTTTTATATTTAGAATATCCAATATTGTAGCTCCAATATCGCAGAAACATTCCCGTGTTCCTATGTTTATCTTGTTTTTAATGCTCTTTCCATATATCAATATAGGTATATACTCTCGTGAATGATCGGTGCTTGGGGTTGTAGGGTCGCATCCATGATCAGCAGTTATTATAAGAATATCTTCATCCTTCATTGCCTCCATTATATCAGGCAATCGTCCATCGAACTCCATTATGGCATTTGCATATCCATTTATATCATTCCTATGCCCATAGAGCATATCAAAGTCAACCAGATTGGTAAATATTAATCCCTTGTTGCCGCCACGCATGTATTCAATAGTTTTATCTACACCTTCCATATTGTCTTTGATATGAACCGACATAGTTATTCCTTGGGAAGCAAAAATATCCTCTATTTTCCCTACAGCCATAACCTCCATGCCTTTTTCTTTGATATAATCCAGCATGGTTTTGCCTGAGGGCTTCAACGAAAAATCCCTACGGTTTTTGGTACGCATGTATTGACCGGCTGCACCGATAAATGGCCTTGCAATTATTCTTCCCACACCATAAGCGCCTTTCATGATATCTCGAACTATGCCGCATATCTCATATTGTTTCTTTAAGCATATCACTTCTTCATGTGCTGCTATCTGTAATACGCTATCAGCTGATGTATATACTATAGGCATGCCGGTTTTAACATGAATATCACCAAGCCGATTGATTATCTCTGTTCCTGACGCAACTTCGTTTCCAATAGTTTTTATGCCTATTGCTTCTTCAATAGACATTATCAGCTCATTAGGAAACCCGTTTGGAAATATTGGAAATGGATCTGACAGCTTTAGACGNNCTTACCCTTTGATGCCTCTGCTGATCTTCCATAGGCTCCCTTTGGGCTGTCCGTTTTTCCTATAAAGGAGCTTATACCTTCAATATTGCCGATTCCAAGCTTAGTTAAATTTTCAATTTTAAAATTTCTATAGCTTTTAGCTATATTGCCTAATGTATCGCTGCCTTCATCGCCATACTCATATGCATCGGGCAAATAGCCAATGCCCATGCTGTCCAGTACTATCAATATCACCCTGTTTACCACACGAACTCCTCCTGCTAATAATTAAACACTGAACTAATCCGCCCTAAGTCAAGAACCTCGAAAGGAGGTGTATGACAAAGGGCGGATTGGTCTCGTTCAAGAGCTCTAAGCCCTTGGATGTGTCCTGTTGTATACTTCTCTGATTCTTGTGTTATTTATTTTGCTGTATATTTGAGTGGTTGAAATATCTGAATGGCCTAACATTTCCTGTATAGATTGCAGATCCGCACCATTTTCAATTAAATGTACTGCAAAAGAATGCCTTAAGGTATGGGGAGTGATGGTTTTGCTGATGTCTGCTTTTTTGGTATAATATTTTACTATCTTCCAGAAGCCTTGCCGCGTCATTCTTTCACCGTGAAAATTAAGAAAGAGAGCCTTTTCATCAGCTGAGGGGCCAAGTTTATCCCTATAATCGTTTAAAAAGATCTTTATATATTTTAAGCAATAATTCCCTATAGGAATCGTTCTAAACTTCCCATTGCTGTTTTTGCACAGCAGCAATCCTTCTTCTAATTGAACATCATCAATATCTAAGGATATCAATTCTGTTACCCTGATACCTGTAGCATACAAAAGCTCCAGCATAGTTTTATCTCTCAAGCCCTTGGCATCTGCAGCATCCGGCTGCTCCAGCAGTTTTTCCACTTCTTTTTTAGTTAATATGTAAGGCAATTTTTTTTCAACTTTCGGGGACTCTAAATTAACAGTCGGGTCGTGCTCTATATATCTGCTATTTACAAGAAAATGAAAGAAGCATCTTAAAGACGCAAGATGTCTTGATATAGTAGATGTTGTTTTGCCGTCCTTTTGCAGGTAAATGAGATATGTTATTATATTAGTCTTTGAAACAGAATCTATCTTTTGATCATTATTCTGTAAATATATGCAGAATGCTCTAACATCCCGAATATATGATTCAAATGTATTTTTACTAAGTTTTCTTTCATTTTGTAAATAATCAGCAAAAGCTTCCATATATGCCATGTTTTTATCCCCTTTTTCTAATCATCGTTTTACATATTCAACATAAAGCAAAAAAATCCTCCATGGCATGAAAAAATTACTATAATAGGTAAATAGATTTATATAA
>DPSW01000060.1 GCA_003527145.1 Clostridiaceae bacterium
ATTTTTTCATTTTGGGTTACTTTAAGCTTTGCTTATGGATATCATTCTTTAATACTGACTTTTTTTACCGGGATAGCGCTTACCGTGATAACAAAAAACAAAATGGGAATATCAATTGTGGCCTTTGCAATACCTGCAATATTAATAATTGTTATAGAATTATTATTGACTGCTTTATTAAATTTAATCTTTAATATAAGTATAAACGATATTATATCAAATCCGATAACGAAAATGGAATTCTCTGCAATAGCTAAAGCAGTTCAAATGACACTTGGCATATTGCTTTTCAGAAGCAACTTAAAACCGATCATAAAAACTTCTGTAAATAAAGAAAGCACAAATTTGCTGAACTATTCTATTTTGGGTGTTTTCTTGATGAGCATTTTTATCGCAAGCTTGAATTATATCATATATAACCCAAAAGATTTGATCAAGTATGAAATATTGCTGTTCTTTATATTTTTAGTATATATTCTTTTTGGAATTTTTGATTATCTTGACAGAATAAAGCTGTTATCCATAAAGCAAAAATATACTTTGCAAATAGAATATATAAATAATCTGGAAGCCGTGGTCAACATTTTAAGAAGAGAAAAGCATGACTACCTAAATCATCTGAATGCTATAAATGCCATATGCACACTGAATAAGCCCAACTCGGCTGAAAACATAAAAAGCTATGTGGGCAAGCTTGCCGATGATCTAAAGGAATCATATAAAGTCTTCGACACAGGAAATGTTTATATAGACGGGTTATTGGTTGTAAAGAGCAACTTTGCTCATAGGAATGATATAAGCTTAGATGTGGAAATTGAGGCGCCATTAAGCCATTTAGATATTAAAGACAATGATATAATAAGCATTATAAGCAATATACTGGACAATGCTTTTGATTCCATAACCTCCATCGAAGACCATGACAACAGAGTTGTGTCATTGTGTACATATATAGAAGGCAATGAATACTTTATTTCTATCGCAAATACCGGGCCTAAAATATCGGAAGACATACTTCCGAAAATATTTGAAAATGGATTTTCCACCAAAGCTCAAAAATCCGAGCATGGATTGGGTCTATATATTGTAAATAATCTGGTGAAAAAATATGACGGACATATTGAAGCATATAGCAGCGATATAGAGACACAATTTTTGATCAAATTTCCCCTAAAGGATGAGAAGCATGAATAAGATTGCAGAATATCTGACAAAGCATATTAAGAATAACGTACCGGGCCTCACTGATTTACAGCTAATAAAGATAAAGTTCGGGCTTGAATGCCTTTTTAGCGAAGCCTCAAAAATTATAATTTACCTGTTCATTTTTTCTTTTTTCTCGTACACTCTGGAATTTATTACTGTATTAATGTTTTTTATCGTAACAAGGTCTTTTGCCGGGGGCTATCATGAGGAAACATACTGGAGATGCTTTACTACAACATTGGCTATTTTTACCGCAGCCTTATACATCGGTATAAGCTTCCAAATGGCAATGCCAGTAAAAATAATCCTTTTGCTTGTAAGCATAATTCTAGCGTTTATCTATGCTCCCGTAGATCATCCCAATAAGCCGATTATCAGTACAGACAGAAGAAAAAGATTAAAGTATCTTTCTGTCATTATGATTATAATTTTAGGCTTAATAAGCTTTATATTGCCTGATCGATATTCCAATATTGCAATAATGAGCATTTTAGCGGAGGCTTTATCTCTCATTCCCGGATATCTGAAGAAGTCGGATAAAAATCTCTTTTGTAGAGAAGCTAAATAATAGATAAACAATAATCCGAGGAAGGAGATAACCGACATGTACAACAGTATTATAGAAAGAAGAAACGTAAATGATGGCCGGCACAGCGTGGTGCTTGAGATTCCGGCAGATGAGTATAATAAAATTTATGATCGGTATAGTGATGAGATTGCATCAGAAATTTTACAAAATCATCTGGAGAACAGAGGCGATGACGGGAGGCCGTCGGATGTTCATATCCAGCATCAAAACAACAGTACGGTTGTGAGGATCAGTGCAAATATAGATTACTTGGGAAACGACCATACAGAATTCAGAGGGCATTGGGAAGCATGAGATGAAAGCATTTCAATACGCATATTAGACTTGGAGGGATACTATGAATAAGAGAGACCTCAGCTTTGCTTTATTGGTAGTAACGGTCTGGGGAGCCAACTTTACGGTCATCAAGCTGGGGCTTGGCGGCGTACCGCCTATGCTGCTTGCCGCTATGAGATATACCTTTACGGCTTTGCCTGCAATAGCTTTTGTAAAGCGTCCCGCTGTGGAGTGGCGCTACTGCATTGCATATGGATTGACCGTAGGGGTCGGCCAGTTTGCCTGTTTGTTTTATGCAATGGATATAGGCATGCCGGCAGGGATTTCTTCGATCATACTTCAATCTCAAGCCTTCTTCACTCCCTTGTTTGCAGCGATAGCGCTAAAAGAGCCATTAAAGGCCAACCAGATATCCGGGCTTGCTGTTGCAGCGCTTGGGCTCATCTTAATAGGAAGCAGTGCAGGTACGGACGGCTTGACCTCGATACCTCTCGGAGCACTTTTTTTGACTGTATCAGCGGCTGTTTTTTGGGGACTTTCAAATATAATAGTCAGGTATGCAGTGAATAGGGCGGCATTAAAGGAAGAAAAATTAGATATGCTAAGCTTTGTGGTCTGGTCAAGCCTCGTGCCGCCGCTCCCTTTTATTGGGCTCGCCTTGATGATGGATACGCCGCAGGCATTGATGCAAGCAATAAGAAGCTTAAATGCCACATCTCTATTTGCTGTTTTTTATCTGGTCTGCTTTGCTACATTGTTTGGCTATGGCACATGGAGCGTGCTGCTTGCAAAATATCCGGCAGGCAAGGTGGCCCCGCTTTCTCTTATGGTCCCCATCACAGGTCTGGTCACCGCCCGCATCATTCTTGGTGAACAACTTACTGAGATGCAGTGGTTGGGCGGCTTAGTAATAATTCTTGGATTAGTGATAACAAACATTGGGTGGCCACCGATAAAATATTTTCTTAGGAATAAAGATATATCCTAGAAACCCTTATTGACAATTATTGACACCGCTTATATAATAAAATTGTTGAAGCATTTATGCAAATAAGAAATTTTACATAGGAAAGGGGTAGTGTTTTATGTCTGAAATATATATAGAGGTGATTTTTAGTTAATAAAATATCGGCATAGGTATACAATGTGCCTCATTCAAGGCTTTGTTTGCGTTGCCTATGCAGCTTCTTACGAGCAACCTGAATCGTGTATCTAATGAATATTAACACGCACTGGTAGCGTGTTTTTTTATTGCTTTTGTGCAAATCCCGCAGGTGGTCGTTATCTGCGGGATTTTTCTATGCTTTTTTGCTTGACTGCGGTATAAGCAAAAATTGAACGAGACTTTATTCAAGGCGAATTACCCCAGAGGGGCAAGAGAAGGTGCCCTAGGGCATAGTGTTAAAAAGTGATTAAGAAAGGATGAAAAAATGAGCATAAATGAATATGGGTGGAATGAATACTTTGAAAATCAATGGAATAAAAAATTCAAAGAGGGATTGTTTCCGGGAAGGATAATTGCAGATTATGGTCAGGTCCTGCGAGTAGCTTGTGATCATGGTGAGATTTGCGTCAACAGGCCGGTGCAAAAATTTGGTGATGACTTCCACATGGCGGCCGGAGACTGGGTTGCATTGGAGTCAATAGACAGTGCTTCAACATGTATCAGATATGTATTGCAAAGGAAGACAAAATTTTCAAGAACTGCTGCAGGAATAGAGGTTAAAGAACAAATTGTAGCAGCAAACGTAGATACTGTTTTCCTTATTCAATCCTTGAACAGAGATTTCAATATGAGGAGGCTTGAAAGGTATCTTATCGCTGCATGGGAAAGCGGTGCAGAACCTGTAATTGTATTGACTAAAACTGNNACAGTGTATGCTACTGCACCAGGCGTAGAGGTCCACGCGGTAAGCAGCATTACGGGAGAAGGCATAAATGAGATAAAAAAATATTTTCAACCTGGGAAAACCATTGCTTTGCTCGGCTCCTCCGGTGTAGGCAAATCAACTTTGGTAAATGTTTTGGCTGGAGAGGAATTGCTGAAGACTCACGAAATCCGTGAAAACGACAGCAGAGGTAGGCATACTACAACTCATAGAGAGCTGGTGCTTTTACCTGGAGGAGGATTGATTTTGGATACGCCCGGAATGCGCACGCTATCCCTGTGGGAAGCAG
>DPSW01000325.1 GCA_003527145.1 Clostridiaceae bacterium
AATGCGATATGTTCTTTGTGCTCAATGCCAACAGGCCATTGACTGCTGACAAGCAAAGCGCCATAAGATACTTGAGATCCATAGAGCAAGGCTCCAGGCAGAAGGTGACGGCACTGGTGAACAATACTCACCTCTGCGGAGACACTTAAATAGGCGATATAATGAAGGGCCAGGCGCTCTGCCTGCAAGTGTCGCAAGAGCTGGGCCTGCCGATAAAATATACTGTGGTCCATAAAAAGTTCATAGGTGATCTACCTGATGACATCTGTGGAGAAATATTTCCTATAGATATTTTTATGAAAAAACCCTGGGAAATGGAATAAAGGAGGTTTAAAAATGGCAGGAAAGGTTACATTTGACGAAAACAGATGCAAGGGCTGCGAACTTTGCACAACAGTTTGTCCGGTAAAGATAGTGGTGATGGACAAAGACAAGATCAATATCAAAGGATACCATCCGGCAACAGTAAAAGAGATGGATAAATGCATAGCTTGCGGCTCATGCGCAAGAATGTGCCCTGATGTTGTTATCAAAGTTGAAAAACTGTAATTTGTGAGGAGGGATATTTATGGCAAGAGAACTATGGAAGGGAAACGAAGCAATAGCTGAAGCCGCTATCAAGGCCGGCTGCAGATTCTTCTTCGGCTATCCCATTACACCGCAAAACGAAATACCGGAGTACATGTCCTTGAGACTTCCCCAGGAAGGCGGATGCTTTTTGCAGGCCGAATCCGAGGTGGCAGCCATAAACATGGTATATGGAGCAGCAGGGGCAGGGGCCAGGGTCATGACATCCTCATCCAGCCCGGGAATAAGCTTGAAGCAGGAAGGCATCAGCTATATTGCAGGAGCAGAGCTTCCATGCGTAGTAGTGAACATAGTCAGAGGAGGCCCGGGCCTTGGCGGAATCCAGCCTGCCCAATCAGACTATTTCCAGGCTACCAAGGGCGGCGGACACGGCGACTATCATCTGGTGGTGCTGGCTCCGGACTCTATACAAGAGGCAGTAAACCTGGTCCAGGAAGCCTTTGACATAGCGGATGCATACAGAAACCCTGTAATGATACTGGGAGACGGAATGATAGGCCAGATGATGGAGCCTGTTGAATTCGTGGGGGTCCCCAAAAGACAGCTTCCGGAAAAGACATGGGCTACAACAGGCTTGAGAGGAAGAGAAAATCACAATATAATAAATTCTCTTTTCATAGATCCGGCAGTATGTGAAACCCATAACCAAAGACTTTTCAAGAAATATGCCGAGATAGAAAAGAATGAAATAAAAGTGGAAGAATACAATCTTGAAGGCGCAGAAATAGTATTTGCAGCTTATGGCACAGTATCAAGGATAGTCAAGAATGCTATAAAGGCCCTTGAAAAGGAAGGCATAAAAGCAGGCCTTATAAGACCTATAACTCTATGGCCTTTCCCTAAGGCTAACTTCCTCAAAGCTGCCGACATGCCAAGCGTTAAAGCATTTATGAGCGTAGAGATGAGCATGGGCCAGATGGTAGAGGATGTTGAATTGTCGGTAAAGGGAAAGAAGCCGGTTTACTTCTATGGCAGGACCGGAGGCATGATTCCCACTCCGAAAGCAATAGTGGAAGAAGCCAAGAAGATATTAGGGGGTGCAAAATAATGGCAGTTGTATTTGAAAAAACCAAGGGTTTAACAGAAAAACCTACTCATTATTGTCCGGGCTGCACCCATGGAATAATCCACAGGCTTGTAGCAGAGTCTCTGGAAGAATTGGGCCTTTTGGACAAAGCGGTAGGCGTAGCTCCTGTAGGCTGCGCTGTATTCGCCTATGATTATTTCTCCTGCGATATGCAAGAAGCCGCTCACGGCAGAGCACCGGCTTGCGCAACAGGAATAAAGAGAGTACATCCTGACTCGGCAGTATTCACCTATCAAGGTGACGGCGATCTGGCTTCCATAGGTGCTGCGGAAATAGTACATGCAGCCATGAGAGGCGAAAAGGTCACTACAATATTTGTCAACAACGCCATATACGGCATGACAGGCGGCCAAATGGCGCCAACTACTCTGGTAGGCCAGAAGGCTACAACAGCTCCCTTGGGCAGGGATGAAAACCATTGCGGCATGCCTTTAAGGATCAGCGAGATGCTGGCAACCATACCCAAGGCTGTGTTTGTTGAGAGAGTGTCGGTACATGATGTGCCCAATATACTGAAAGCCAAAAAGGCCATAAAGAAGGCCTTTGAAATACAGATGAAGGGTCTGGGATTTACCATCGTAGAAGTGCTTTCCACATGCCCCACCAACTGGGGGAAGACGCCTGTCGAAGCACTGAAATGGCTTAAGGAAAATATGGTCCCTTATTATCCTGTACAAAACTTCAGAACTCCTGAGGAGGTGAAATAAATGACACATCAGATCATAATGGCAGGCTTTGGAGGACAAGGCGTTATGTCCATGGGCAAAATACTGGCAGAGGCAGGCTTGAAGGAAGGCAAGAATGTGTCATGGCTGCCGTCCTATGGACCTGAAATGCGCGGAGGTACGGCCAACTGCAGCGTAATAATCTCGGAAGAGCCAGTGGGGGCACCTACTGTTACGGAGGCCACAGCAGCCATAGTAATGAACAGGCCCTCTTTGGACAAATTTGAAAAGGATGTAATACCCGGAGGCAATCTGTTCATCAACAGCTCGCTGATAGACAAGAAAGCCACCAGAACCGATATCAACGTATACTATGTGCCTGCAAATGAAATAGCCAATGATATGGGCTCCGGCAAGATCGCCAACATGGTGATGCTGGGCGCTTATCTCAAGGTTGCTAATGCAGCCAAGGAAGACACGATAATGGAATATATTTCAGAGGTATTCTCGGGCAAAAAAGCCTCTGTAGTACCCCTGAACAAGGAAGCCTTGAAGAGAGGCGCAGACTGCATAAAGTAAAAATAACAATAAACCGTCCCGGGGCAAAACTCCCGTCATCCATCCTCCAGTCCCGGGATGGNNGTAAAAATTCAACGCATTTTCATAAATACTGTGAAATCTTATTCTTTTACTGACAGCCCAGAAAGACTCAAAATCAGTGAGATACTCTCCCTTATAAAGAGATAATATATTTTGTGCGGCTTCACTGATGTTTTGCCCCTTGAATTCCTCAGCATATTTTTCGAAAAGATCAATATCCAGAACAATTTCATCCCTGCAAATGCTGTAGCGATTATTTTGGTTTATGATAGGATTTATAACTCCAAAGCTTTCAAGGTCTTTTTTTAAGTGGCTGAGATTGACGCCGATGAGCTTTTTCACATCTTCAGATTCAGACTCCGACCATATGGCATTACCTATCTGGTCTTTTGTAACACCCTCATTGCCTGCATTAAGAAGAAAGGCTAAAAGCTCCCTTTCTTTCTTTGTTCGCATTTTTAAAGATAACTGCCGGTCTTCATATGAGAGAACGGAAAAACCACCTAAAGTTTGAACATATGCTTTCTTTGGTTTGCAGCCTGCAAATTCCATCATTTGTCTTGTAATATCAGGCTCTATATGATTATCATAGGCAAATTGAAGAACAGTGTCATAGGCCTTTCGCATTCTGAAATACTCATATATGCCGTTTTCATAACAAAGCTGCAAGAAACGTTTAGTCGAGCTAACGGACTTCTCATGGTCCTTTATTTCGATGACAGCCCTGGCCATTATCCCATAGGCCATGGTTGGAATCATCATCATATTGGCCCTCTCTCCGATTTCTATGGATAGCTTTGCACATTTAACAGCGCTGGTAAAATCGGATACAGTTCCAAAATAGCTAAAAAGCCTGGCTAAAGCGATGGTTTTAAAATAATCACCAACATGATTCAGGTTTGCATAAATTTCATTAATAATTTCTTCTTTTGGATCGCTTGTAAACATGAGGCTATATATATTGCGCTGCATTTTTGCCCATTGCAGTTGAAATTCGGTTTTGCGATAAAGGGGTGCATACTCATCTGCAAGGGTAAAGTATTTCATAGTGGACTCAAAGGTCTGACTGCCCCCATTTATTCTATCAATGGAAGTATTTTGGTAGTGTATTTCTGCTGCAAACAGGTAGCCTAACCACAATTCTTCATACCTTCCGGTGCTCCTAAGCCTTTGAAGCTCAGCTGTTATCATGGAGACAGCTTTATCTCGTTTCCCCATCATTTGATAAGCCTTGGCTATATAGATTTCAATACTGTGCATGTCCAAGTGCTGCAGTTCATCTTCAGTAAGCTCCAGAGATTTTTCATAATAGTAAACAGCCTCCCTCATCCTGCCTGCTAGGAAATGTATTACACTTAAGTATCTCTCGAACCAGGCCTTGACTTTAACATTTCCGGCTTTGGCACAAGTATCTATCATATGGTAAGAGAGGGCATAGGCTTCGTTTACTTGTGAGTTCCAGCATAAATTATAGATCTTTTCAATAACAACAGTATAGGATATTTCGGAAGCAGGGTTTTTAAGTCTTGCTATGAGATCATCCAACAGCTTGTTTGACTCTTCAAAGGAGATGAAGTTTCTAAGAACCCTGGCTTTATGTACCATTGCTTCAATATAAAGCTCTTCCTCATCTTCCTTTAATAATGGTATTGCCATATCCAGGAATGTTTNNCTGTGAAATTCCCAATACTGGATAAAAAGGCTCCCTTTGCAACCAAAAGCTTACGGTTCATGTCAGCACCCATATCTTCAAGTGCGCTGAACCATATTCGAAGTTCATTAAAACGGCCGTTTTTGATATAGTCTTTATAGCTGATTAAAATGATTTGTTCCATCATTCCTTTATTTTCTAACCGCATTGCATATTCTGCAGCTTTGGAATACTGCTTTTTGCCGTAGTAATAATCGGCGGCCTTGCTTTGCAATAAAAGAGCTTGGGAGGCTTCTGTGCATTCTGACAAATACTCTCTGAAAAGTGCGTGATAACGATAGTTTACGCTGTCTGTTTTAATTATAAATATATTCCTTAATACAAGGCTTTCTAAGAGCAGCTTAGAATTTTTTATGTTCAAAACCGAATCCAAAAGTTGTGGATCCAACTCCTCAAAACAGGCAGAAGCTTTAAGAAAATCCACTATTTCTTGAGACAAGCGACTGATGCATTCAAAAAAAAGGTAGGAATACAATGCCCTATTTCCCCGGGATGGGAGATCGGCAAGGCTTACACCGTTTTCCAAAAGTACTTTAAAGGAACCGATGGCTAAAGGCCAACCTTCTGTAANNTTCATCTCTTGTGAAGGCAAGCTCTTTTTGAGTAAGCTCTAAAATATCGCCTCTTACTTGCATAAATATAAGCTCCTGCCATGGGGCTTCACGACTGCTAAGACAGGCTCGGATATTCTCAGGCTTGTACTTAATGATACAGGCGATAAGCTTTCTAATCTGCTTTTCTTCTATAGTATGGAGATCTTCCAAGATAATCATAAAGTCCTTAGCCAGTTTTTCAATGCTGTTGATAAATGCATTGGCGATGATCGTTATAAAGTTGCTTTTTTCCTCAAAGGGCAGGTATTCAGAAATAGAAAAGTCATAATCGGGAAAAGTATGCCGGAGTGCTTCGCTTAAAATATTCAGGAAGGTAAAAACATCGCTTTCGCCATCAAGTGTAACCCAAACGGTATGGTTCACAAAATTGGCAGCCTGCGAAAGCAGCGTTGTTTTGCCATAACCTGCTCCGGCATTTATATAAATAAATTTTTTTGAACTGGAAATAACAGCATCCACAAGCATTTTACGATAAATTTCTCCTGCAGATGCTTTGGGAGCTGCCAGTCTTACGCTTGATATATTGACCGTACCTCACACCCCCTAATAATAATGCTGATAGCAACATTATATCAAATCATAACTAATATTGAATAAAAATGTCAAGAATAATCCCAAAATGTATTTTTGTTAGTTATTTTGTTAGTTATTGATGTTTTATAATGTCGATAGTAAACTCGACAATACTGCTTGGGCTTTTGTTGGAGGTGAAGAGCAATTGGCCGGCGATAAAATTATTAAGAAACCCGAAGATAGCTGCGGAGTAGCGGAGAAGGCTTTCCCTTGCCTATGTAAATGTTGCGCTAAAAGCAGTTCTTTGACAGGTGATGCTTATAAGAAAAACTGTCTTCATTGCAGCATATGGACTTCTATGCCCGACGGGGCAAGCCTGGCAATAACCCATATATTTGAGTGTTCGCTTCATGGGTATGTCAAGCGAATAAAAAATTAAAATTGTAAATGTTTTAGGGGGTGTTTATGTGTTTAGAAGATTAATTGCAATTATTTTGGTGTTTTCTCTAATTTTTTCTTCCGCTCCATTCGTATACGCCAGTGAAATTACAAGCATTTCAAGCGATGCTTTTCGGGTTTCTGAAGAATATGCAGCACAATATCCTAATGGAGTAATAGAATTTTCAACAGTGGAATTTGATACAACGGAGGGTGCCGATGATTTTGATGTAATCGTTGTAAGGCGCGGCGGCACTTCCGGCAAGGTAGAGGTTGATTTTAAGGTTATTGAAATCACAGCCAAGTACGGTGATGACTTTTCTATTCTTATGCCTGCGTGGTATGGATACGAAACTCTAAAAAAAGAAATAAAATCACCCACCCTTTTAGAATCAGCATTGGAAGAAAACAAAAATGGTTTTATTACTTCGCCAAAATATCTTGCAGAGAACCCGGATTTTATTAAGACTTTAATCGATCAAGAATCAGTTGTAGAAGCAATATATAGAGAACAGCCAATAATAGCTATAACAAATGAGCCAAATAAAGAAGATTATTCGGTAACTGAAGCAGTTTATATGGAACCTGCAGCTCCTGCATACAAATCCTCGCTTCATGAGCTGCGTGACGAGGCTATGGGAAAAACAAGTACAGCTCCTCTGCCGGTTAATTCGCAAATGAATATTTTTGACATAGAAGATCCTGAGCAAATAAAAATCGGTGATGCATTAAATACTATTATGCCCGGGGCAGCCGGCCATTTGGTTTTTGAAGACGGCGAAAACTATAAAGCTTTTAAGGTGAGAATTAAAGATGACAACATATTTGAAGGACCAAAGCAATTCATGATCGGACTTTTTGATCCAACCGGCGGTGCTGTTTTGGGAGATGTTTTCAATGCAACCTGCAACATTATTGATAATGATGAAGGCGCAGGACAAATCATTGGATTTGAACAGGAATGTTATTCCGCATACCCTTCCGAAAAGAAAGCGGAGGTCATTATTACCCGCCGAGGAGATATTAATGCATATGCAAAAATAGAAATATCCACATTATCGGGAAGCGCAAAGGCAGATGAGCATTATGTTCCCGTTATGACCGATACCATGTTTTTACCCGGTGAAACGAGTAAAAAGGTGCTGATACCGCTTTTAGCTGATAAAGTATCTGAAATGCTGAGCTTTGAAATAGTGGTTACTGAGGATGAAAAACCAACAAACGGTATAAGCCGGACAACCGTAAACATAATGCCCGAGGAAGAAAACAAAAGATTTACACTAATGTCTGCCAATAAAAGTTTTGATCCCCTTTCAATATATGATTGCAGAGAATATATATACTACCCGGGAACCGCATTTGGTTATGAGGGTTCCTACGGCTCCGATGCATTTCATACGTGGAATATAAGCAATTTTCCATTCTTTGCCCCCAGTGGGATGGAAATGCCTCTTAACGATGGTTGGGGGCGAGCCGGTTATATGTATAAATGGGTTGATTTACTAGGTATCAGCGGCATTACTGTGGATTGGCGGAATACCGGCGATGATGACAAAAAATCCAATAAATCATACATCTATATAGATGATAAAGAGTATTACAATCCTAAAGGTAAGTTTGACGAGACAGCTTATATAGGAGGTTCTGACAATCAATATCCAAGAAAAAATACAAAAATGCGTTTTGTAAATAAAACGGAATGGAGTCATTACGGATGTCTTGGAGTAAGAAGCATTAAATTGCATAAACAGCAGTTTCCTGTTGTAATAGATGAACCTTTGATGGTTACTTACGACAAAGAAGGAAAAGAAACAGAAAGCACTGACTTTACTTATAATGTATGGAACGGGAACAAGCTCGTAGATTCTATAAGATTTGAACCCGGTACGGTTGAACCCAGTGATTCAAAACCCTATAGAGATGAAACAATAAGCCTTACCCCCAAATTGAGCCGGGAAGGGTTAAAGCGAGGCCTTGAATACATAGGATATCAAGTCAAAATAGGCAATAAATTTAAAACAACTGTATTTTCGGATAAAATAACAATTACACCGGAATTCATTGCAGATACGCNNACAAAATGGTCAGAAAAATTGACAATACGTCCTGTTTTTAAAAGAATAAATGCCTGGTCTTTAAAAATCCTGGATTATGATGATAAAAAAGGCGAGCTCCGAAT
Organism: Clostridiaceae bacterium; assembly: GCA_003527145.1. GTDB lineage: Bacteria > Bacillota > Clostridia > Lutisporales > Lutisporaceae > Lutispora. The sequence goes on from DPSW01000325.1 coordinate 8,396, forward strand.
TGACGGAAGAAAACATAAAAATCAAATATATGATACATCGGGATGCTATTTCGGTGATGAACTCAAGGCAGAATTGATACCCGAAGCGGATTATTCGGCTAANNCGAAAGACCCTATGCAAATATTGTATTGAATAAGAGAACGGAAATAGAGCCTGTTTTTAATCTGAACAGTAAGACCATAACCATTGAATGGCGGGCGCCTGATGAAGGGACAAGCGAGCCTAAGGAAACAAATAATTTGAAAGGTATGATTTTACACGATCATCCTGATAATATGCCGCTGAAAGAAAAAGGTGTTCTTTATAAAGATGTAATCACGGTGACAGCACCAAACCGTGATGATTATCAAACTGACGCTGAATATCAAAAAGCTCTGGATGAGTACCGCAGCAAGCTTGCACAGAACGAAGCAAAAATTGCAGAAAACTACTCTGCATATAGGCAGAATTTCAGTACCTTTACACTTGAAAAGTTATCCGTTGGGGATATAGTAACCCTCTATGCCAAACCTGATAAGGATTATACAGTAAGCTGGGTGATTAAAGATATTGACGAAGAAGAGGAAGAAGATGATGACGAAGGACCTATATCCACTAAAGATGAAACAATAAAATACTGCAAACACATCGGCAGCAGCTTCAGCTTTGAGGTAACAGATGAGCTGGATAAAGTGCATTATTATTTTACCGAGGTAAATAATCCCGGTACTCCTATATTTAGCGGCAGAGTAGTTCAATCTAAAAATACAATCAAAGTTAGTACAGCATTACCTATTAACCCGTATAATGATAAAACCTTCAATAGTTTGCCCGGAGTTTCGGTATCGGTTTCAGTGGCGGACAGCGGCAATACTTCTATAATAAAAGGCAACAAAAAATACGAAACAACAACTGTCACAGATAAAGATGGCATTTTCAAACTTTATGCACCTTATGGAACAGATAGTGCACCCTATTCAATTAAGCTGGCATATGATAACAAGATTTATACAAAATCCATTCGTACAGGAAGTAAAACAACGTACTTAGAAATCCCTTATATGGATAATTTCAAGGTTGAGGGTATGCAAATAACCGGTATAAGCAATGAACAATTAAAAATTGAAGACAGGACTGCAAAGATATCCCTTATTGCTTATGCCAGTGATAACCGCAGTATCACCAAAGTGCGCTTAAGAAGCTATGATGCTTTGGGAACTTTATGGCAGACCCTCGATGCCACTTCAACGGATGGCAGGGAGTGGACCTTGAGTACAAACCTCCGTGAAAGCTTCAAAAATAACGGAAGGTTAACCGTTGAATTGTACGATAACAAAAATATAAGACATGGTGAGATAGAATCCGGATACATCATAGAAGAACCGCCTGCCGCCGGGGATGTTATATTGCCGGATATACCCGGCATTGGTGATGGTACGGAAGTAAATCCTATAGGTCAGGTAAAACCTGAAACTGAATTGGGTAAAACTCGCAGCCTGCAGCCCCAACCGGTAAGTGACAATGCCGAAACCTATGCAGTTGCAGTAGGAGTGGGTAAAACTTTAAAGAATATAATAGCCCAAAACGTAGATCATTTTGCCAAAAAAAATATTACCCAAAAGACAGAGTTGTTGGCTGATTATCTCAACGATGGCAGGTATTCCAGCAATCTTTTGAATGATAGCTGGAATAATTCCAAAGGTTCTTCAAAAACAGGCCCGGGCAAGGGTGGCGTTACCATCGACTTTGATATAGGATTCTACATCCAGTTGACGAAGGAAAAGAAAGGCGCTATCAACAATTTTTATTTTGACTATGCGATGATTTATGTGGGCTGTGAAGCTAAAGCACAGCAGGATATCACCGCGTCGATTTGCGGTGTCCCCGTATATCTTAGGATAAAAGGAAGTGCAAGTGTAAGAGGTTTATTTATGGCACAGGGCGGTGATGACACAAGAATTTTGACAACTATTTGCTGGTTCCCTTTAACAGACAATTACGATGGTATGGAATTTTACGGGCTCTTCCATATTAATGCTAAATTTGCTATCGGTGCAGGCCTTGGTGTCAGGGGATTATTATCTGGCGGAATAGAAGGAGAAATGATAATTGATATAGTATATCAGCCGTGGAACAACGGCGCCGGAACCCTTACCTTTGCCCTCAATGCGGATATTGATGTTTGGAAAATACCTATAAAGTTCAATATTACAAAGTACACATTGCAATTATTCAGAACTGCTGGTTATAAAGACAGCAACTGGCTGCCGGAAATAACCAAAAAGAACGCCATGATAGCAGCAAACAATATAGCCAAAAAGAAAGGAATATCAAGGATATCAGAACTTGACAGGGCTTATAATATGTCGGACTGGAATAATATACCTGACAGTGCAAATGCAGGTCTGCGAGGTATTGAAGTCACAACGCTGCAAAGGGGTATATACAAACATCCCCAACCGAAGATAGTTTCATTAAATAACAATAAGAAAATATTATTCTTTATAAATGACGACCTGGAAAGACCGGATTATGACAGTACAGCCCTATATTATTCAATTTATGACGGCGAATGGAGTGAGCCTGTTAAGCTCCAGGACGATGGAATGGCTGACTGCGACCCCTATGCAAAAGTTGTAGGAGATAAAATTCTTGTTACCTGGTCAGGCTCCAATAGAACTTTTGGCGATACACAGCCTTCCATAGCTGATTTATTGAGCAGTACCGATATCTATGCACAGTTCTTTGATTTGGATGGCAATAAGGCAGGAAATACAGAACGATTGACCTTTGATAACGGAACCTATGGGAACGCGACGCCAAAGGCGGCTTATGACAAGACAACCGGAAATATCATGCTCCTTTATAATAAGACAGATTATAAAACCAAAGATGTTGCATTTGATGGCAATGCATTAAAAATCGGAGATTTTTTGCATAATTCCTACAGCACAATTGCCTACAGAATGTATGTCAATGGTAAGTGGCAGACAAGCTATTACGAAGATGAAAAAACATATCTCGAATATGAGAAAAAGAACGGAGCCGGTTCGCTTTATGGACAGAGGTTTATGGACTTTGATTTAGCAGATGTTTATACTCCGAAAGTGACTGATTTTGCCGCTGCAAGCCAAGACGGCAAGGCACAAATAATTTATATCCTTGATATCGACCAAAACCCTGAAACAAGAGATGATTCAGAATTATTTATGATGGTTTATGATTTTGAAAACAGAACCTTGACATCACCTATAAGGATTACCGATGATTTAACGCCGGACTCAAACCTGCAGACAATAGAATATGAAGGTGATTCCTATTTGTTCTGGAATAACAATGGCTATATATCTTATATAGCTCTTTATCCGCTTATGAATTTTAACCTTTCGGAGGAAACAATGGGCGGTGTGACATATTCCAAATTAAAAGATGAGTATGAAAGCTTTTTAACAGTAATGGATGAGAAAAATACTGAGGCAGCAGAAAGCTTTACTGTAACAATAGGTGATGACGGCAATCTTTATGTTGCATGGAATGAACTAGGACAAACAATAACTAACAATGTGGCTGTTAAAGAAAGACAATTATATGCAGCCATGTATGATTCAAAATTCGAAACAGTTTACGAAGATGTATACGGAGAACCAGTTTATAGGGGAAGCTGGGGCACTAAGCAGCAGCTATCTGAAACTCCCGGAGAGTATAATAATGAGCAAACAGTCGCTGTGGATTCAAATGGTACGGTTACTGTTATAAACCGCAGATTTGAAATTGTGGATAATACAAGTACCCCTGATGAATGGGATAAAAAAGAATCAGATACATCCGCATTGGTTGCAAGACGGTTTGAACCTGTATCTACACTGGACATTTATCCATCTGATATAAAAATATATCCGGAATATCCCAAGGCCGGAGATAATGTAACCCTTACCGTCAGTGCTGTTAATGCAGGCTTTATGCCCTCAAAAGAAGTAACCTTCAAATTTGAAATTTATGATGATATAGTATTTGATTCGCACCTGTCATCAGGTGGTAAAGTTACTGCAAGTATAAGCTTCACAATGCCGGATAATTTTTCCGCAGATAATCCGGTAAAACTAAAAATTACAGCATGGGAGGAAGGTCTGAAGAGTAGTGCTGCTGAGGAACTATATGAAATCTCACCTCAGGAGAATATTATTATAGAAAATCAAGGCGGCTATCTTTACTCAAATGACGAAATAAGAATTACCGGAACACTCTTAAACTTAGGGAATAAAGATGATGAAAATATTATGCTTTCAATTGAAAAATTTAATGATAACGCAGTGGCAGCCATTGTAAAAACGCTTTCATTTGATACTGTGAAACCTTCAGATATATATAAAATTGATGAAATGGTAAAAGTAACTGACGCTGATTTTGGAGATGACGATAGTATTGAGTTTTATATTAAGGTCAAAAAAACTATTAATGATGAAGAAACGATAATTAGTTCAAAACCTGTAATAGTTTATAAAGATACAGGTATGGCGGCTTCAATCAGTGTTAATCAACCAATGTCCATGGAAAGGGGAACCTCCCAAAGCATGGCAGCTAGTATTCTCCCTATTTCTGCAGCAGAAAGCTATGACTTGCAGTATAACAGCTTGAATCCTGAAATTGCAGAAATTAATTCAGATGGTATAATTACAGCCAAGAAAGCAGGAACTGCAAAAATTCTTGTTGAAGTAATAGGCAATATATATCTGATAGATAAAAACAACAAAATTTATAATCCNNTAATCCGGCAGGAGGCATGTTAAAATTTAATGCCGATGGCTCAATAAAAAATCCTGCTGATGATATCGGCAGTGATAAGGCAGCAGCATCGAGAACTGTATTTGTTACTGTTGCAGATACTGAGCGTGAAAAATCCAAAGATGAGGAACCTAATAGTTCCACAACCAATGCTTCAACAAACACACCTAATGTGATAAAAACCATAATTGAGGGTAATCAGGCTGTGATTTATATTAAAGAGAATTTTATTCTTAGACAAAGTGATATAATTGCAGCACTAAACAAACTCGATAAAGAAATGCAGCCAAAATCTCTTAAAATAGTAATTGAAGGTGATAAATTAAACATTGATAAGGATGCTCTTAAAGCTTTGATCGATAATGATATTAATATTCATATTTCACTAAANNTGCTGGAGCAAATTGCGGCCAGAGCTGACAGCAATATTGTTTTAAGTATCAACAAAACTGAAAGTGCTGATGGCAGGCCAATTGTAGATATTGAAATTAAATCAGGCAGCAATACTATAACCGGCTTTGGCGGCAATGGTATTACAATAAGAATACCATATACTTTCAAAGATGGTGAGGATAAAAACGCGATTGTTGTTTATCATGTTGATGAAAATGGAAAATACAATATGATCACAAACGGAGAATACAAGGATGGTTTTGTAACTTTTAAGACTAATCATCTATCGAGATATGCCATTGGCTATAACTACGTACAGTTTATGGATGTAAGCGGCTGGGCCAAGGATTATATTACCTATCTTGCCGCAAGAGGAGTTATTAATGGAATTGGTGATGGCAGATTTGTTCCCAATAATAACGTTACCAGAGCTGAATTTGTAAAAATGCTTGCTGTTTTGTCAGGAGATATTATACCAGAAGATGCTGAAACTCAATTCAGTGATTTTGACAAAACTGTATGGTATGCACCATATGTAGCATGGGCAGCAAAAAATGGATATATACTTGGCACATCTAAAACTACATTTGCACCAAATGATAAAATTACAAGAGAACAGATAGCAGTGATTATTGAAAGATTCATAAAAGCTAAAAATTATAAGTTGGAGAGTCAAAATGAACCAAGGGTATTTGCAGATGAAGCCGATATCAGCACTTATGCAAAAGATGCAGCAGCAAAATTAAGCAGTGTAAGTATCATATCCGGTAAAGAAAACAATATCTTCGCACCCAAAGAAAATGCTGCCAGAGCTGAATGCGCAAAAATGCTAGCTGCTCTATTATCCATAATTTTAGAATAGTATTAAAAATTTATATTTTATACTTTCCTATGCATTTTGAATAATCAAAAGAAAGAGAGGTCGCAATAATGAATCCTAAAAAGTCTTATCATGTAAACATCTTTGTCATTATCGTTTTATTAGTCTATTTAACAGTTTTTATTGTCGGTTGCAGCGGCCATGGAAATGAAAGTTCTCTAACACAAATAAAAAAGTTTGAAGGTGGTACAGCATATAAAACCAGTGATGATTTTTATTGGGTACTCGCCTTAAACGGCACATGGCGAGAGATGGGACGTCAGTATGGAGGGCTTGTCAAGGATGAATTACGCCGTTTTTATGATGATATATCCGCAGATGTTGTAGCACGTGGAATGGATTATAATGCTCAGCTTGAAAATGCAAAAGGTTTAGCCTCAACTCTCAGCTCAAATCTTAATGAACTGTTAAAAGGAGTTGCCGAAACATCAGGACTTAGCGATGATGAGGTGCTGATTCTGAATGCCGGAATATTTAATCTCTCATATTTGGTTATGGGCGGAGAACTTACTAGTGCATGCAGCGGTTTAGCGGTTTGGGACAAGTACACACCGGACGGCACTCTTATATTCGGCAGAAATTGGGACATAGAAAGAGAGCCCATGGTCAAATATATGAAGTACCTTTCAGTAGCTGTTTTCAATCCTGATTCCGGAAACAGTTTTGCAAATGTACATCCGCTAGGCAATGTTTATCTTGAAACCGGCATGAATGACAAAGGAATATTTATTGAACTTAATAATGGGTCGCTTTCTGATCCTGAATACATAGAAGATCGTGAAAATAGTGTTTCTGTTTTAGTAACGGCTCTAAACCAATGCAATACTATTGATGAGGCATCAAAATATTTACTGGATGTCCCTGCTGATCTTGCATATGCTCTCCAGGTTGCCGATGCAAAAGAATGTGTATCCGTGGAGAGAGCAACCTTCGGAGCTCGTGTGAGAAAAAGCGGACAAAACGGCGTTTTGGCTGCATACAATAATTTTATTCCACCATATCCAGTGGAATGGGAAGATAAAATAGTTGATCCTCTTAAACCGGAAGTTGATCCGCGTTATAATAACCTAATTAATCTTGCCAACTCCAAAGATTTCTTTGGTAAACTGGACGTAAACGGCATGAAAAAACTCATGGATATTGAAGTGAAAGACGGAGGAGCTGTTCACGGTGGCACTGTATATCAAGTTATCGCTATGCCAGAGAAATTCACTCTATGGATTCGTGGCATGGATTATTCCGGCTGGCAGCAAATTGATTTAAAAAATCTGTTTTAAACATCCGAGCCTCGTTATAAATAGATGAAACTCAAAAACGTTGGTGTTTCATATGTAACCCAAAGGGTATTTTTCATAGGGTTGGCAGCCTGTGGAAATGAAAAAATGCACCACATTGCGGATTAAATATTGACTATTCCTATATAATTAAATAGAATAGTAAATAATATATCAAAATATATAAAACATCTATGAATCGGAAAAGTAATTGACGTAAAGGACTTAAGCGAGCTCGGACAGAGTGGAAGCCGGGCAGTCAGACGTCAAAGAAAAGAGCCGAGGAGATTCAAGCGCAATCCGGCGTTATGGATTAAGGTGGGCATTTATGCCAATTAGAGTGGTACCGCGGATCCTCCGTCTCTTTATTGAGACGGAGGACTTTTAATTTTTATTGGTTTTACGGCCATAGACTGACCCCAAAGGAATACAACATAGAAAATAAGGAGGAAGCAATATGGATTTTAAATTAGAAATAGCAAAGAAAATCAGCAGCATGACAGAAATGGAAACAGAAAAAATATTGGAACTGATGGAGATACC
>DPSW01000240.1:0-225 GCA_003527145.1 Clostridiaceae bacterium
TTCACTTTACTGAACACCTACAGATAAGTATAGCCTAAAGGCAAATCATTGTAAATAGTTTTCTACCTACATTTCAATAAGTATTAAATATTGACATTTTTCTTACTTCAATGTCAAAAAAATAATGCATTGCTTCTTGTAATGCAATTCGCACATGATGTATTTAGAAAATTTATATTCGACATATTGGATAAACTCAGAAAAATGGCTATAATGAAATGAGTC
>DPSW01000240.1:255-7964 GCA_003527145.1 Clostridiaceae bacterium
TAGAAAAGATAGCCGGGGTTAAGCCTGGTATATATTGATTGACATGCCTGGCATATGATTGCTAGAAGGAGTTTATATGTTCAAATTTTCAATATCAGATAGCGATATATTAGAAAATACAGCCAATACAGCCACTTATGCAAGAGGCTTAGCTTATTATAACAGCAATAGGGTCAGAGATTTTTCTTTTGACGAAGACAGCCTGACCATCGAGGCTGATGTGATAGGAAGCAAAAAGTACAGAGTAGAAATTGAGCTTTATCAGGACGGCACCGTAGCAGACTATGAGTGTGAATGTCCTGCCTATTATGAGTATGATGGAATCTGCAAGCATATTGTTGCAGCGCTTAAAGCTGCCCAAGTATTCTTCGGCAGANNGGAGACACGATCAAATCTGACAAAAAGCCCTTGCAAATCAATCCAAACAAAGAGATATTCAATTTTTTTGATGCCTTGCAGGTTAAACCGGCTTTAAAAGAGATAAAGCTGAAGCTGCTTTTGGAGATGGAAGGGGGCTACAGGAGGAATAATTTTTCTATAGAGCTCCGAATAGGAGAAGAAAGATTATATGTGGTAAAAAGCCTCAAAGATTTTATCAAAGATCTGAATGAAAGAAAGCTGATCCAATATGGCAAAAGCTTTACCTTTGATCCTGATGAATATGGCNNGCGGATCAGCAGATCATCAAGCTGATAAAAGAGCAATATGATAATGAACAGGTTATTATGGCAATGAGCTCCTACGGATATGGCAATCCAAGTGCTTTTAAGGGCAGGAAGCTTTACATATCTGATACGATATTGATGAGGCTTTTCCAAATGTTAAAGGATAAGCCTTTTGATTTTAAGTTCTTTGACAGCGATATGACCGATATGAAAGTTTGGGAAGAGGATATTCCGCTTAAGTTCAGGCTATATAACAAAAATGAAAATATGGTGTTGAATTTGAGCGTTGACGACTCCTTATATCCATTGACTAAAGGGGGAGAATATTTTCTTTGTGAAGGAAAGATCTATAAGCCCTCGCATAAGCAAAAACAGGCTTTTGTCCCCTTTTTTAACTCCATGGTAGCTAAACACAATCAGGAGATGGTTTTTTCTTCTCATGACAAGGAAAGATTTGCATCGGAGATATTGCCTTACATAAAAAACGCCGGAGAAGTATATATAGATCCAAATCTGGAGAGAAGCTTTTATCAGCAGGAGTTAAATTCAAGGATATATTTTGATAAGCTGGACTCTGGAATTTCAGCCAGGATAGAGTTTTGCTACGGAGAGGAAGTTATTGATCCTTTCCTCCCGAGATCTGCTGATCCGGCAAATGGCAGAATACTCATACGGGATGCGGAGAAAGAAAGTAGCATAATCGGATTGCTGGAAAAAGCAGAATTTAAAATACTTAAAGATAAAGTTTATTTGGAAGAGGAAGATAAGATATTTGTTTTTCTCAATGAGATATTGTCCGAATTGCAAAAACTATCGGAGGTTTATTATTCAGATGCTTTTAAAAGAATGACCATAAAGGATCCGCGTTCCTTCTCGGGGAGAGTAAGACTGAATGAAGGGTCGGACTTGCTGCAGTTTTCCTTTGCCTTTGAAGGAGTAGACAGGGACGAACTGCAAAGCATATTCAATTCCATAAGAGAAAAAAAGAAGTATCATCGATTGAAGGACGGTTCCTTTATGCCCCTTGAGGCATCGGAGATCATAGAAGTATCGGAGCTTTTAGAGCATCTCCATATATCAGGAAATGACCTGAAGGGTGAGACTCTGGAGCTTCCTAAGTATAGAGCTCTATATTTGGATAAAAAGCTCCGTGAGTCCAACCTGGTAAACATAGAAAGAAATATTGCCTTCAAGCAAATGGTACAAAATATTCAGGAGCCTAAGGATATGGACTTTGAAATTCCCGGAGATCTGGGAAACATCCTCAGAGATTACCAAAAGGTAGGCTTTAAGTGGCTGAAAACTCTTGCAGCGTATGGCCTGGGCGGTATTCTGGCGGATGACATGGGCTTGGGAAAAACTCTGGAGGCCTTGGCATTTATAGTATCAGAAAAAGAAAAAGCCGTAGGACCTGTATTGGTAGTGGCTCCCACATCTTTGATTTATAATTGGCAAGCAGAAGCTAAGAAGTTTGTGCCTGATATGAACGTAATGGTAGTAGCCGGCTTGCCCAAAGACAGGCAAGAATTATTAAAAGATGTCACTGGTGCTGATATGGTAGTTACTTCTTATCCGTTGATCCGCAGGGATATTGATTTGTATAGGGGAATGAAATTCTCCTATTGCTTTTTGGATGAAGCCCAGCATATTAAAAATCCGGATTCCATAAATGCCAAATCAGTAAAAATACTGAAGGCAAAAGGCTTCTTTGCCCTAACCGGTACTCCTATTGAAAATTCATTGACTGAATTATGGTCAATATTTGATTTTATACTTCCCGGATATCTATTATCCCACGGTAAGTTTGTAAAGAAATATGAGAAGCCGATTATTAGGGAAAAAGACGAAAAGGCATTGCGAGAATTGGGCAAGCAAATAAAGCCCTTCGTTCTGAGAAGAATGAAGAAGGAAGTGTTGAAGGAATTGCCCGAAAAGATTGAAAGCAAGATGGTTTCTGAGCTTACAGATGAACAAAAGAAAATATATATGGCATATCTGGAGCAAGCTAAAGGTGAGGTATCCAAAGAAATTGAAGATAAAGGCTTGGAGAAAAGCCAAATAAAAATATTGGCGGTGCTTACCAGGCTCAGGCAGATTTGCTGCCATCCGGGGCTGTTCATCGATAATTACACCGGGGGCAGCGGTAAAATGCTATTGCTGGAAGAGCTATTAGAAGAAGCTTTGGCAAGCGGCCATAGAATTCTGTTGTTCTCTCAATTTACCTCCATGCTTTCAATTATCAGAAAGCATTTGGAAAAGCAAAAAATAGAGTATTTTTATTTAGATGGAAGTACAAAATCGGAGCTTCGCGGAGAAATGGTTCAGTCATTTAATAATGGAATGGGAAGAATTTTTCTCATCTCCCTGAAGGCCGGAGGCACAGGACTCAATCTTACAGGAGCAGATATGGTAATCCATTTTGACCCCTGGTGGAATCCGGCAGTGGAAGATCAAGCTTCAGACCGGGCCTATAGAATAGGACAAAAAAATGTTGTTCATGTGGTTAAGCTTATAACTCAAGGCACTATAGAGGAAAAGGTATTTGAGCTGCAGCAGAAAAAGAAAGAGATGATCGAAGCGGTAATACAGCCCGGGGAAACCATGCTGGCTAAGATGACACCTCAGGAGATAATAGGATTGTTCCAGTGATAAAGACCTATCTATTTGCTCAGAATAGCGACATCCTTTACAAATATATGATCCCTATCATAGTCAATCATGCCTTCCTCTCTCATTTTTTGCAATTCCCGGGAGAGGGAGGTCCTTTGTATTCCGAATCTTTCTGCCAGTTCTTTTTTTGTTATGGTGAGTTTTATTCTATTGCTTCCCTGGACATGACATTCAAAGGCAAGAAAGTCCAATATCAGCTGTCTTATGCTTTTGCCTGATATGAGTTTTATTTTGTCCGTGAGAAAAACAGATCGGTCTGATAAGTACTGAAGCAGCATAAGCAAGAAGTTCTTATTTTTCATGGATAATTCCAGTATTATTTCTTTTTTCATATGAAGGATTGTAGAATCTGATTTTGCAATTATGGTCATGGGATAATGGTCTTTTTGAGAAAACAGGAGGTTTAGCCCTATAATATCCCCTTTTGAGAATTCAGATACTGTTAGGACATTTCCATCATCATTAATACTTTGGACCACCACTGAGCCGGATAGCATCAAGTCCGAAGTGCTGCACTTTTCATTCTGAAAGTATAAAACAGAGCCTTTCTTGTATTTACCGATCCTATAGCTATTTCCACTAATAATGTGTTTTATTTCTTCATCTGACAGATTTCTGAATAAAGGATTTGCTCTAAGCAGATTGGTACACTCTTTTATACTCATAATATCTCCTATTTATGATGATTAGTTACCTTGGTAACTGTTTTTATTTTGTTTTTATTATAACATTAACAGAGTTATATAGGATAATAAATATTACTAAAATAGGAGGTTGTCAGATGAAATTTCCAAAGCTAGATGTTTTTACTTTATCGTTATGGGCTATTACAGTAGTTTTATTCTTATTTTTTCTTTTTAAGGACAAAAAGAAGACTTTGAACTCCACGAAGCTGGCAAAGGGCATGATGGGCGGACTATTGGGAGATCTCATGGGAATACTTTTTCTCATAGGCTTGATCCTAACCTTTGTACCACCGGAGACTATAAAAACATTTTTGGGCAAANNCAATGTATTTCTTGCCACAGTCATATCCGCTCTTGCAGGCAGCGTCACTTTAATACCGGCATTCATTGCCTTTCCATTAGTGGGCTCATTGGTCAAAGTTGGCGCCAGCATAGTACCTGCCGTAGCATTCTTGACAACCCTTACCATGGTAGGCTTTGTGACCTTTCCATTGGAAAAGAAGGAACTGGGTCTCAAATTTGCATTATGGAGGAACTCACTGAGCTTTGTATTCGCATTAATTATTGCATTTATTATGGGGGTTATAGCATGAAGATATTTGAAAAAGTTAAAAAGAATAAGCTTTTATCCGCAGTGATTTTGGCTTACGGGATATTGTTTGCAACAGTGCCTGACAAAGCTCTTGCAGCTGTAAACAACAGTATGTATTATGTTTTCGAAATGCTTATGATAATGCCTGTAATATTTATTCTTACTTCTCTTGCAGAAGCCTGGGTGCCTAAAGAGGTAATAATCAACAGCTTTGGAGAAAAATCTGGCTTTAAGGGCAATATATTTGCATTTTTATTGGGCAGCTTTTCAGCGGGGCCTATTTATGCGGCTTTTCCCGTGTGCAGGATGCTGCTGAAAAAAGGTGCAGGCATAGCCAATATAGTGATTGTGCTCAGTACCTGGGCGGTAATTAAAGTGCCTATGCTTGCCAATGAGGCAAAATTCTTGGGGCCCAAATTTATGGCTATTAGATGGGTATTGACCACTATATCCATATTTATAATGGCATATTTTATAGCTAAGGCCGTTAAGAAAGAAGATATGCCTCAGGAACTGGAAGCTGATAGCCAGGCAGTAAGCGTAAATCAAGATTATTGCATAGGCTGCGGTGTATGTGTGAATATATGTCCCAAGATATTTTACATGGATAATAAAAAAGCTTTGGCAAGAAATGAAGCTACTGCGGGGCCTATTGCTGCTAAAGTAAGCAAAGCGGCTGAAGCATGCCCGGCAAAGGCTATAAATTATACATTATAAAAAGTAGAGTAAGCGCAAAGCTGGTATTGCCTCGGTTAAGATAAATGCTCGGTGGGCTTTATTGAAAAGATTTTAGTCATTGAATAAACAAAAGAAGCAAAAGGAATCGTACCTTTTGCTTCTTTTGTTTTGTGCGGAATGATGCCGGCTATTTTTCGTTGAATCGCCTATATTCATTATTTGTACGAATATAGAAATTTATTCAATTCTTAAGAAGCATAAATATGCTGATAACATATATTCTTATGCATGTAATGCAATTGACACATGACATATTTGGATAAAAAGGATATAATTATGACNNAGAAACTATTTAAGCTGATCATTTTAGCAGCAGTCATAGCAATGGCGATCCCTTTAAATAGCGGATACGCCAAGGCAGAGCCTCTTGATGAAAAGGGTTTCAGCGGTATTTGGGTAGCCACTGTGCTGAATATTGACTATCCGTCTAAGCCTTCAGCGGATGCAGAGGTCCTGAAGCAAGAAGCGGTAAAAATACTGGATGATGCGAAAAGGTTGGGAATGAATGCAGTTTTTTTGCAGGTTCGCCCTTCCGGAGANNGACGCTCTTTATAAGTCCCGGTTCTATCCCTGGTCCAAGTATCTGACAGGCCGGCAAGGTTTAGCGCCCGGCGGGGGCTTCGACCCTCTCGAATTTTGGGTTGCAGAGGCCCATAAAAGGGGAATAGAGCTTCATGCATGGATCAATCCCTATAGAGTCACAAAGAAGACCATATCTGAGCCAAAGCATGATATCAATTCTTTAGATCCTGCCAATCCCGCTGTAAGGAATCCTGATTGGGTAGTAAAGCACGGAGACGGAAATCTTTATCTCAATCCGGGGATACCTGCGGTGAGAAAATATATAACTGACAGTGTGATGGAAATTGTACAAAATTATGAGGTGGACGGCATACATATGGATGATTATTTTTATCCGGGGAAAAGCTTTGATGACAAGGATGCCTATTCCAGGTATGGAAAAAGCTTTAAGGATATAAATGACTGGCGCAGAGAAAATATCAACTTGCTTGTAAGCGAAATATCTGAAACCCTAAAAATGCACTCGCCGGCTGTCCGATTTGGCATCAGCCCCTTCGGCATATGGGCCAACAAGAGCTCCAACCCTCTGGGAAGCGACACAAGGGGAGCTCAAACCTATTATGAGCATTTTGCAGATACAAGAAAATGGGTGAAAGAGAAGACCATAGACTATATCATCCCCCAGCTGTATTGGAATATCGGCTATTCCATCGCAGATTATGAGAAGCTGGCAGCCTGGTGGATAGATGTTGCTAAAGGAACGGGTGTTGATTTATATATAGGACAAGCTGCTTACCGTGCGCTGAATAGTGATCCTGCAAGCCCATGGTATGGCGTGGGAGAGATAGAAAAGCAGCTTGATATGAATTCTCAAAACCCGGAGATAAAGGGCAGCGTATTTTACAACTATAGCTCCATAGCTAAAAATCCCCCGCTTTTTTCCCTTCTGCAGGCTTATTATGGGAAAAGGGATGAGATTCAGGCAGGGATTCCTGTCAGTATTGCCGTGCCCGGGGATGATATAAAAACAAGATATGATCAATATTATATATGCGGTTCATCCGATCCGGAAAAACCCTTGCTGTTGAATGGAGAGCCTGTAGAGAACAGATCCTCCCAGGGATTTTTTGGTATCTTAGTCAAGCTTAAAGAAGGAGCCAATACCTTTGCCTTTTCTCAGGAAGGGTCAAGCTCCGCTGTTTCTATTTTTAAAGAAGCAGCTTCAAAGCCACCGGAGAAAATGAAAAAGGCAGAAATACTTTCTTCTTCTGTTTTTCCCCGAAGCCAGGAGCTTAGAATGCCGGGAGAGAAAATAATCCTGTCCTGCCAGGCTCCCATAGGATCAAAGGTTACGGTTGCAATAGGCGGGAAAAGCTATGCAATGGATCCCTCCTCAACGACAAAGGCTATAGATGGAGGCATATATTCTGCTGCCTTTACCTATGCGTATACCATTCCTTCATATACAGGTAATCCAAGAAATGTCGACCTTGGAGCACCGGTTTATAAGATGAGCTATAAAGGGATGACGAATTCAGTAAAGGCTCCTGCAAAGATAGGTGTTGTGATGAAAAACTCTCCCTACTATGCCGAGGTTATTGCGAACGGAATATTTACCTATCCGGCACCTGATGGTAACAACGGCGGGATCCATGAGCTGCAAAAGGGCATGACCGATTATGCTACAGGCATGACGGGAGATTATGTCCGCCTGGCCATGGGACAGTGGGTGGATAAGAAAAGTGTCAGGACTTATACAGGCCAGAGCCGGATGAGAGCCAAAGTCAGCAAAGTCACATACACCGCCGGGGAGAGCTGGGATAAGCTTACCCTTGG
>DPSW01000242.1 GCA_003527145.1 Clostridiaceae bacterium
AAGAAGCTTCTAAGGATACTATAAAAGATGCAGAAGATACATACGATTCTTCGAAGGGTGACAAGTATGGAGAATTGCTGGATTGGTGGTCTGAGGTTGAGAGCATATTTTACAGGGGTGCGGAAGCCCAGCTCATAGATTTGTGGACGGGAAAGAGCTTTAACATAATGAGGACCTATGGCAGCAATCATGCCGATTGTGAACCTTTGACAGCAGAAGATACAAAGATCATGAAGGAAATATACAGCGGAAGCTGGAGCTGGAACAGAAGACCTGTTGTCATAGTAACAGGGGGCAGTAGGATCGCTGCTTCCATGGCAGGGATGCCCCATGCAGGGCTGGAAGCAAAACCTAAGAATGTTACAGTAAAGGGCCGCAGCGGCGGCTTTGGCACCGGAACCAACTTAGATACTATTAAAGGCAACAATATGGATGGGCATTTTGATGTTCATTTTCTCAATAGCAGAACTCACGGCACCAATAAAGTAGATTCGGCACACCAAAAAGCAGTAAAACAAGCAGCAGGAAAATAGCAAACATCGCAGTACGGTTTTTTAAAGCCCGGGCATATCCCGGGCTTTAAACTTTTTCTCAAAAACTGCGTATAATAGGATAAATTGATATAGGGGGAATCAGAGATGAGCGGAATATATTTGATCGTCAGCACTGCATTGATAATTGTGGGGTTATCGGTCACTTTCATATCCGGATTGCCCGGTACGGGCTTTCAAGCCATTGGCTGGGGAGCATTACAAAGGTAATAATAACTACCTTGATGGTAATCATATTCTATTTCAAGGTATTTTTTTAGATTTTACTACTTCATGACCCAACAATAAAGTATAATAATATACAAAGTATTATATTTGCCGCAGGAGGAAAGCATGAATAAATACGAAANNTTGTTGAAGGAATATGGAAAATTGGCAATAGCGTATTCGGGCGGGGTGGACAGCAGCTTTTTGCTCAAAGCCGCAATAGAGGCTTTAGGAAAAGAAAATGTGCTGGCGGTTACGGTAAAATCCCAGGTCATACCGGAGGAGGAGCAAAAAGAAGCGGAGGAATTGGCTAAGCAGATGAAGGCCCGGCATCTGGTGCTCAAAATGGATGTGCTGTCTTTGCCTGAGTTTAAGATCAATCCGAAGGACCGCTGCTATTTTTGCAAAAAGCATATCTTTAAGGATATAATTAAAGCTGCATCGGAAAGAGGCTTCAATATAGTGGCTGACGGGACGAACTCTGATGATGAAGGGGATTACAGGCCGGGAATGAAAGCGCNNGCAAGGTTGTAAGCCCTTTGAAGCAGTGCGGCCTTACTAAGGCTGAGATAAGAGAGCTTTCAAAGGAATTGGGGCTCAGCACTTATGACAAGCCAAGCCTTGCATGCCTGGCATCGCGGGTTCCCTATGGCGAAGAGATAACGGCAGAAAAGCTTCTGATGACAGGAGCTGCCGAGAAATACTTAAGATCTCTGGGGTTCAATCAGCTGAGGGTGAGATGCCACGGTCCTGTCGCAAGGATTGAGGTTCTGCCCCAGGATTTTGACAGGTTTTTTAAAGATGATTTAAATATAAAAGTTTATGAACATTTAAAAACCTTGGGCTTTAAATATGCTGCCCTGGATCTGGCGGGTTATAGGACAGGCAGCCTGAATGAGGAAGTGAAGATCGATGGATGAAAAACATATCAAGGAAATGCTCAAAGACTATAAGAGCGGGAGATTAAAGGAAGAAGAGGTCATAAGCAAGCTGAAAAAGCTTCCTTATGAGGATATAGACTATGCCAAAATAGATAACCACAGAAGCCTCAGGAAAGGCTATGGAGAGGTTGTATATTGCGCGGGAAAGACTCCTGAGCAGACAGCCAATATATTTGAAAGAATGCTGTGCGGCAGGGGAAGGGTCCTGGGTACCAGAGCGGATATAAAGACTTATGAAGCGGTAAAGGCAAAAGCCCATGATGCTGTATACCACAAGGATGCAAGAGCCATAACAGTGATAAGGGAAGACATAGATAAAAATAAGGGACTGATATTGATAGCTACAGGAGGGACTTCGGATATACCCGTAGCTGAAGAAGCAGCCATCACGGCAGAGTTTATGGGAAATACTGTGGAGAGGTTGTACGATGTTGGTGTAGCCGGTATCCACAGGCTGTTGATGAATACCGACAAGCTTTACTCGGCTTCTGTGATCATCGCGGTGGCAGGTATGGAAGGGGCTTTGGCCAGCGTTATAGGAGGCTTGGCGGATTGCCCCGTCATAGCAGTGCCCACCAGCGTAGGCTACGGAGCCAATTTCGGAGGATTGTCGGCGCTTTTGACGATGCTGAACAGCTGCTCCAGCGGGATAGGTGTGGTCAATATAGACAACGGCTTCGGAGCCGGCTGCCTGGCGGCTATGATAAACAGGGACAGAAAATAACAGGATATACGGAGGATTAGAAATGAAGGTTTTATATTTTGATTGTTTTTCCGGTATAAGCGGCGATATGACTATAGCCTCTTTGCTGGATCTGGGAGTAGATCAGGGAAGATTGCTGGACGGACTGTCAAAGCTTGGCCTGGACGGATGCAAGATCAGTATCGAAAAGAAATCCAAAATGGGCATAACCGGTACATATTTCAATGTGATTTTAGACGGCCCTCATGATGAGCATAGCCATGAGGATGAGCACAAACATGACCATGACCATCATCATGAGCATGAGCACAGCCATGAACACGAGCACAATCACAGAAGCTTGAAGGATATAGAAAGCATAATCGATAGCAGTACCCTCAGTGAAAGAGTAAAGGACCTGAGCAAGAAGATTTTCCTTATTGTGGCGGAAGCAGAAGGCAAGATACATGGCACAGCTCCCGAGGAAGTGCATTTTCACGAGGTCGGAGCCGTTGATTCGATCATAGATATAGTAGCAGCGGCTATATGCATAGAAGAACTCAAACCGGATAAAATAGTGTTTTCAAAGCTGCCTTTATCGAGAGGCTTTGTGAAATGCCAGCATGGCCTATTCCCATTGCCGGCCCCTGCCACCCTTGAGATATTAAAGGGCATGCCTGTCTATTTTACCGATGCTCCTATAGAGCTTGTGACCCCTACAGGTGCCGCTATTGCAAAGGCTTTGGCAGATGAATTCGGAGATATGGATGAAATGGAAGTTGAAAAGGTAGGATATGGCTTAGGCAATATGGATTATCACATACCCAATGTGTTGAGAACCATCCTATTTGACGTAAAAAAAAAGACCATAACAAGGTAGTCTTGTTGGAGACCAACATTGACGATATGACCGGAGAAGCCTTGGGCTATGCTATGGAAAAGCTCTTTGAAGCAGGAGCCTTGGATGTATACTTTACTCCCATAACGATGAAAAAGAACAGGCCGGGCATAATTTTATCCGCTTTATGCAAACTAGAGGATGCAGCCCGCCTAAAAAAGCTGATCTTTCTAAATACAAGCACCTTTGGCATACGGGAGACTACGATCAATAGGGATGTACTGGACAGAGACTTTATCGAGGTGGAGGTTTCAGACGAGACTATACGCTGCAAAGTGGGCATCTTTGAAGGAAAGATTGTGAAGGCCCTTCCCGAATATGAAGACTGCAGGGCCGCAGCAATAAAGACCGGTGCCAGCTTTTTGGACATATATCAACAAGCCATTGCAAAGTCAAGAGAATATTCTGTATTTTTTTAAAGGCTTTGACAAATAAATATACATTAAATATAATAGAAAGAATAAAAAAATCGGCAATATGTTGCAAAGAGGAGTGTAATTATGGAGAAGTTTTTAAAGGAAGGGTTGACCTTTGATGATGTACTGTTAATTCCTGCAAAATCGGAGATTCTTCCGAAAGAAACAGATGTATCCACTATGCTGACTAAAAAAATCAAACTCAATATTCCCATAATGTCCGCCGGCATGGATACGGTTACAGAAGCAAGGCTTGCAATAGCCATAGCAAGAGAGGGCGGTATAGGGATTATCCATAAGAATATGTCCATAGAAAGCCAGGCCATGGAGGTTGACAAGGTAAAAAGATCAGAGCATGGAGTCATAGTAGATCCATTTCATCTGTCGCCAGATCACATAATATCCGATGCTATGGAGCTTATGGAAAGATATAGGATCTCCGGAGTGCCCATTGTGGATGAAAGGGGCAAATTGGTAGGAATCCTTACCAATAGGGATCTGCGGTTTGAGACAGATATGTCAAGGCCCATACATGAAGTGATGACGAAGGAGAACCTTATAACGGCTCCTGTTGGAACTGATCTGATCCAGGCAGAAAATATTTTGAAAAGACATAAAATCGAAAAACTTCCCTTGGTGGACGATAACGGCTATCTGAAAGGACTAATCACGATAAAGGATATCGAGAAGGCGATCCAATTTCCCAGCTCTGCAAAGGATAAGGGAGGACGGCTTCTGGTAGGGGCAGCCGTAGGAGTCACCCCCGACATGATGGAAAGGGTCAAGGCCTTGGTTGAAGCCAAGGTTGATGTGATTGTAGTGGATACTGCCCACGGTCATTCAAAGGGTGTAGTTGAGGCAGTGAAGAAGATAAAGGTAAATTATCCTGATATTCAGGTCATAGCGGGAAATGTGGCTACGGCAGAGGCAACGAGAGAGCTTATCGAAGCCGGAGCAGATGCCATAAAAGTAGGAATAGGACCTGGCTCCATATGCACCACCAGAGTTGTTACAGGCATAGGCGTTCCTCAGATAACGGCAGTATATGATTGTGCCAAGGAAGCCGATAAATACGGAATACCGGTGATTGCAGACGGAGGCGTCAAATACAGCGGAGATATTACAAAGGCAGTAGCTGCAGGTGCGAGAGTCATAATGGTGGGCAGCTTGTTTGCAGGCACCGAAGAAAGCCCCGGAGAGAAGGAAATATACCAGGGAAGAAGCTTCAAGGTATACAGAGGCATGGGCTCTTTAGCGGCAATGGCATGCGGCAGCAAGGACAGGTATTTTCAGGAGGACGCCAAGAAATTGGTGCCTGAAGGAGTAGAAGGCAGAGTACCGTTCAAGGGAGCTTTGGCTGATACTATATATCAATTGGTGGGCGGGCTCCGCTCCGGCATGGGCTACTGCGG
>DPSW01000097.1 GCA_003527145.1 Clostridiaceae bacterium
AAGCCAAAAGAGCCGGAACAAGCTGCAGAGCAGAAGCCTAATGAGAAACCAGCGGATTCAGCATCTACTCCAAACAGCAATGAACAGTTGACAATAGGAGTTAGCGTAAACGCACTGAGCAATGTCCATAATCGTGAAGTATTTGAGCTTACTGAAAAATCAATTATAGAGGCAGGGCATAAAGCTGTGATGGTGAATGCAAACGGTATTGCTGTTCAGCAAGTCAATGACATAGAAAATCTTATACAACAAAAGGCAGATGTAATTATTATACAAAATGGCGATACAGATGCATTAAAAAATGTTGTACAGGAAGCTAGAAAGGCAGGCATTCATATAATAAGCATGGAATCTGGATGGATACCTGGTACTTCCGCTATGTTTGCATTAAATGATTTTACTATAGGAGCTAAGCTATATAGCATGCTTGCAGCAGAGATAGGCTATGAAGGTGAAATTATTTGCATAAACCATAATGATCATCCTGCAATTCGCGCAAGAAGAAATGTTCAAGAAGCAGTTTTAAAAGAGTATAGGAATATTAAGAATGTAAATACAGTAACTTCAGGTTTTCCAGGGACTGTAGAAATTGCGTACAAGGGCGTTGAAAGCGCGCTTCAAGCTAACCCGAACGTAAAGGCAATCTGGGCAACCTTTGATTTGGAAGCCATTGGAGCAGCACAGGCTGTTAAGGCAGCAGGAAGAAATGATATTATTATTGCTGGTGTTGATGGGGAGAAGGATGCTTTACAGATGATTAAAGAAGGTGGCCCCATAATTGCGACTGTTGTTGGTGATCAGGCAGCTACAACTAAAAAAGCAGTAGAAGTTGCAGAGAAGCTGGCAAGGGGAGAAGAAACACAGAAGTTCTATGAAATACCATTTGAAATTGTTACTAAAGAAAATATAGATAAGTATATAGATTAGTAAAGTTGGTATTATTTTCGTGTGTGCAGCTTCGAAGCTTCACACACGAAAACCAATTAACTGCAGAAGGGTGAGTGTAAGTTAGTGTCTGTTGAAAATATTATTGAGATGATTGATGTAAGCAAGCACTTTGGCGGAATACAGGCTCTCAAGAATGTTAGTTTTTCTGTTAAGAAAGGGACTGTTCACGCGCTTGTAGGTGAAAATGGTGCTGGCAAATCTACCCTTATGAAGATTTTGAGTGGTGTATATAGCAAAGATCAAGGAATTACTATATTTGATGGCAAAGAGATTGAAATTAAAGATTATTCTCACTCTCAAGCTTTAGGTATAGCACTTGTACCTCAGGAGTTGGCTTTGGTTCCATATTTTACTGTAGCAGAAAACATTTTCCTTGGGAGAGAACCTAGAAAGTTAGGTAATACTTTGATGCATTGGAAAGGTCTGTATAGGGACACGGAAAGGCTATTATGCGATTTAAAAATTAATTTGAATCCTAAGGCTAAGATTAAAGATTTAAGTGTTTCAGATCAGCAAATGGTTGTAATTGCTAGAATACTATCNNGATTAATTATAATGGATGAACCGACGGCGCGTTTAGGCCATCATGAAGTTAATAAACTTCTTGAATATATAAGATTTATTAAATCTAAGGGAAATACCATTATATATATTTCTCATAGGCTTGAAGAAATATTTGAAATTTGTGATGATGTTACTGTGCTAAGAGATGGTGAAACTGTAGCCACAAAAGGAATAAAAGATGTTAGCCAAGATGAATTAATAAAATTAATGGTTAATCGAGATATAAAAAATGACCTAAAGGTAGATAAGAGTAAGAAGATAGGTGAACAAATATTAAGTGTAAAAAATCTTAATCGTATTGGTGTTGTAAAAGACGTGAGCTTTTCTGTAAAACAAGGTGAAATACTCGGTATATTCGGTCTCGTTGGATCGGGAAGAACGGAAACAATACGTTCTCTGCTCGGCATAGATCCAAAACAAGGAGGAAGCATCTTGCTTGAAGGAAAAGAAGTAAGGTTTAAAAGCATCAGAGACTCTATAAAAGCCGGCCTTGTGCTGGTACCTGAAGAAAGAAGAAATCAGGGCGTAATATTAAGTCTTTCGATTCGTTCCAATATTACCTTAGGGCATTTAAAGAAATATAGCGTATTTGGAATATTGAATCAGCATAAGGAAAAAAAGGCTTCTGCCTCTCTGGCAAATAAACTTAATGTTAAGCGAAACAGCATAGAACAAAAGGTTGGAGACCTTAGCGGAGGAAATCAGCAAAAAGTTGTAATTTCTAAATGTGTAGCTAATGAAATAAAAGTATTTTTCTTAGATGAGCCTACTAGAGGGATAGATGTAGGTGCAAAGAGTGAAATTTATAGACTCATCGAAAAAATAGCTGGTGAAGGTACTGCAGTTGTTGTAATTTCATCTGAAATACCTGAAATTCAGTCTATATGCGACCGTGTACTTGTAATGCGAGAAGGTCAAATTACAGCTGAATTGGATAGCAAGCAGTTACAGTCTGCTGAGACGATCCTAAAATATGCGATAAGGTCATAAAGCATAAATTATAGATAAAAAAGGGGANNATTGTTAGCAACAGTAAAACTAGCGTTGCAACCTCATATATCTTAAAAACTTATGGTACATTAATCGGGCTTACGTTGCTTTGCATCGCATTTTCGTTGTTAAGTCCGGTTTTCGCCACCTTTGGCAATGCAATAACAATACTGCGGCAAATTGCCATGCTAAGCATAATGGGAGCTGGGTTAACAGTTGTCTTGATTACAAAAAGATCTGATTTGTCTATAGGATATGTTGCCAGTTTTCTTGGTGTTGTTGTAGCTGCTCTCATTGTAAATATG
>DPSW01000020.1:0-1402 GCA_003527145.1 Clostridiaceae bacterium
CCGGGTCAAGGAATAGTAATAAGGCATGCATTCATCCATTTGCATCAGCTCCGCATCCAGCTTGCCCTTTTCACGGTAGTACAGATAAAGTACCGATGGAGAGCCAAAAGTCCAAGTGCTTTTTATATTAATAAGAGCTGCGGGACCGCCTAATAGCTTTAATGCTTTACGGTGGCGGGCGCTCATAGCATCAATGCGATTATATTCTAAAAATGATAGCAATAATTCCATTTCTCCTAATAATGCGTTTTTCTCAACTTGAGAAAGAGCGCTTTCATTGATTATTTCCAATATTTCCTCTTTAAAAGTCAAAAGCTTTTCGTTTTCGCGGAGAAAAAATAAAGTAAAGGCTAAAGGTACCATGGATGCCGGGTATTTGAGCTTGATTTCGTAGGGAGTATTGTCTATGATATCCAAAATCATGGGCTTTGTGTTTTCGTCCGCAATATCCGCTATTTCATAGCTGGTGAGGGTCAAAGCCATAAGGCGCTCCCATGAACCGGATAAATAATAAAAGCGCAAAGTATTTATACGATCATCTGCTTGCTCCGCCAGGTCTCCCCCTGCTATATAAATTATTTTTTTCTTTTCTTCAGTAAGCAAAGTAAACTGCTGGGCAAGAAAGCTTCTAAAAAGTGTGTGAAGATAAAATCGTCGGGATTCCCTGTCAAAATGGACGAATACTCTTTTTCCCCTAAGGAGGGATTCCGTTTCAGCGGGGGTCATGCCCGACATTGCAGTAGCCTGGGCCAATGAAAATCCTGGGAAGATTGATACTGCAAGCAAAAATTTCTTTTCCTTTTCCGGAAGCTTGTCCCATAAGGCCTTATGGATAAGATCCTCCATGCTCCCTACTTCAAATTTGTCGCTATTGATATAGGCCAAAAGCTGTAGATATAGTGCCATAATCCAGCCTTCGGTAATTTTCTCCAGCTCCTCAAGCTGCATACCGGTGAGTGATATGCCGGCTTGACGATAATATGCATCAATATCGCTGCGGGAGAATGCCAGGGCAGACTCCCTAATCAAATGAAAACGGCTGCTGGGCAAAAGGGTACTTTGACCTTCCCATTGCAATAGCTGTGATGNNCTCCAAGAACAATACGGGTTTTGCCAGTTTCCATGAAGCAAAATCATCGAGTACAATATAAGTTTCCTCAGGGCAAAGGAGATTGCGGAAGGCGTCCTTGATACGGCTCATATTATCCTCATCCGGCAAACCTATGCTTTCCAATTCTGTCCCACTTTTAGGGTCAAAGTCATATATAAGCCCGCAAAAGGCTTTCCATGAGCTTTTAGGATTTTCAAAAGAAAAGGTATGCCAAGAAATGAATGCAGTATCGGGTATCTTTGAATCAAAAAAGTGACGAAGAGCTGTGGTTTTACCAAAGCCTGACGGTGC
>DPSW01000020.1:1436-2120 GCA_003527145.1 Clostridiaceae bacterium
CGCCATTTTATTCGCCTCCCGAAAGTGCTTATTATCATTTTGAGCATGGAGAAAATCTTAGGGCCCTACGCAAGTGCCAAGTGGAGCACCTTCATTTATAATAAGTATTTAAACATACGATATACTTCTGTTATTATTATATGGTTTTATTGACAATTGTGCAAGTTTATGTGAGGAGTGGGTTAAATGAGTATCTGCGAATACTGCATAATACCCCGGCTCATCCAAAAACCTCCTTTTTTATAGCTTATAAAGCCCTTTTATAAGCAAATAAGCTTCCTGGGTTATTTGTTAAAAACCCGGTGCCATAAATAAAAGAGGCAGTCACGATGGCTGCCTCTTTTTTATCACAAGCCTGATACCATTTTTATAAAACTTTACAAGCTCATTATTTTATTGATTTAAGCTTCGTTAGATCTCTCCAGTTGCTGGCGGTGATGAGTTCAACATTTGATATGGTTTCTCTGATGTCTCCAATATCGCTAGAAATTTTATCAAGTTTGTCATTTGTCACTTCTCTGCTATCGTAAAGACCGCAGATTTTATCTGATATTTCACTTTCAATCTTATTTTCGATTTTGACAATCGCTTTTCTGTTCTCCCGAATCTCTGCCTCAAGTTCTATCCTAACACCCTGGATTTCTTCTTTGAGCTCTGTCCTCACACCCTGAATCTCTTCTTTGA
>DPSW01000020.1:2139-5774 GCA_003527145.1 Clostridiaceae bacterium
AGTTCTGTTCTGGTATTATCTATTGCTTTTGTAAGATCAATTAGCATTTCAAGTATTTTTTCCTCATTGCTCATCGCTATTTTCCTCCTGAATATTGAACAAAATAACTTGGCTTTCTATATAAATTATACATACAATTCTTTGTTTAGTAAAGTAAGAATTGTTGTTTTCATTGGCCCAGAGCACCGCATCCTTATACCGGCCTTCCTTCAGGTCAGTAAATGGGGTTCTGCCCTCATGTGAGAGTGTTGTATCCTATAAATTTATCAAAACCGGTCCTTAAAACAGAGCCGGGTTTATAGTACAATAAAATAAAAACGATATGATAGGGAGAGTATAACATTATGCAATACCGAATGAAAACCCACCAGTTATCCGAAGAAAAGATACGACAGCTACTTGAACGCTCACAAACTGGCAGCTTAGCAACATTGAATTCTGATGGAACTCCATATGTTACTCCAATCCATTTTGTTTATTACAAGAATGCAATCTTTGCTCACGGTCTTCCCAAAGGGAAAAAGCTTGATAATATTGCCCGTGACTCACGAATAGGATTTTCTGTTTATGAAATGGATAAATTACTGCTGGATCCTGATGGAAATCCATGTGATACAAATACAAAATATGAAAGCGTCATTATTTCCGGTACTGCCAGGCTTGTTGATGATATTAATGAAAAAGGAAATATACTGAAAAAAATCGCAGAAAAATACACACCTCATTCAGCAAGTAAAGAACTCCCCGTTAACATGGTTAAAGCTACGGCGGTAATACAAATTGATATAACGGAAATAACCGGAAAATACTATTCGTAGTGAACAGAAAATTAAGGCTATTCAAGTATATTTATACCATATACCACAGCTGATGCGATCCAAACTACCATCTTTACGCAAGGATACTCTGGACTATTTTAGGGATGTAGTAGGAAGAGCCGATACATCGAAGAAATTGCGTATCGGCTCTATTCCTTGTTGATTAAATAAGTATGCTATTCCAGCATCAACAATAAATATGCTTTTGGCATATTTGCCTTGACAAAATCCAGCCCTTCTTTGGCTTGATAGGTTTTTATTGAGGCAAGATAAGCATCAAACCATTCCTGCCCTGTTTTTGAAGCAAAATCAATATCTTCATTAAACTGTTTCAAAATAGCTCTGCAAGCTGACTCCATAATTCTTGCCTTTTTACCGGTCTGGCTACCTTCTAAAAATCTGGTATACGCATAGGTAAGCATATAGTCACCGTAATAGATTAGCTCACGTTGTTTTGATTGTAGTCTCCAATTAGATGGGGCATCCGCCATTTGCAAAATATCTTGAATGACGCTTGTAATCATAAGCTCAGCATTGATAAAACCGCCCTTAATCAGTTGCTGATAAATACTTTGCTTCTGTCCTACAATAAACTTCTGCGTATCCAAGGCATCCTGCAATACTGCTTTTGGAAATTTCTTTTCTATATCAGGTTTGTAATATGAGCCGTCACGTGGCTGCCAATATTCATGGGGCATATACGGTGACAGTTTCAATGTCTGAATTACCAGCTCTACCACCTGCTTCTGTTGCCAATACCACATGACTTTCGCAAGCAATATCCGCTGGCCTGTAATCATTTTTATTATACTCTAAAATTGCTTTATGAATCGCCTGTTCCAAAGGGTCTGCGATCGGGTTTATATTGTAAAAGTTAATCAGTTCTTGCAGCTTTTCCGGACTTGCTGCATATATGCGCATATCACCACCAACCTGATCATTTGCCCATTCACGATTGAAATGAAGCTCTGTTTCGCCGCCAAAGGGATCTTTTGTTATGATATAAAAGTCTTCCAAATTATCAACCAATGCAAAGAGCAACAGTGCGGATAGATTCAAATCATTTACATTGTAGGTAGCATTTTCATTTTCGTCAAGAATCCATCTGATGCCACGCTGATTTGAGTTTGTAAGCAGTTCAAATTGCTTGTGATGCAGTTCCGCCGGCAATGGCAATAATCCAAGGAGCTTTCCAACGGCTGAATTATCGCCGACATATTTTGTGCGGGCTTTCCATAAATTCTCCGCAGAGTATGTGTACATTTCTTTAGGCTGGAGCTGAATGGTCGTCGCTTTTGCTCTTGTTGGATGACTTTCCTGTACCTCACCGATAAAAATCACAACATAATCGCCAACAGAGAAATCATCTAAAGAAAGGCGCATAGGCTTACTGTTTGTTGCGACAGTTACAAAAGGATCAGCTTCCCAAGTCAAGATACACTTATCACCTATCACGCTGTTTTCATCTATACCCTTAACGGTCATAGTTTGATTTTCCTTGTCGATTTCGAGAATAACAGCATTTACGCCACTAAATCCTATTTCTTTATCTTTCGGATTTGTCATTAGAGCCGTTGACAAACAAAGGACAGCTGCCACTGACACTACAGTCACCCAAAAAGCAGGCTTTTTATAATTCAGTACATTTTTTATCCTCCCTTTAGTATCACCTTCACCAAAGGCAAGAGGGGTACCGCCAATGATGCGCCTTCCTGTGGCAAGTGTAAGCAGCGAGGATGAATATTCTTTTTTCACATCATTGCCCAGCTGTTTGATGACCGCTTCATCACAGGACATCTCCATATCTTTTGCGCTTACAAAAAACGCCACCCATACAAAAGGGTTGAACCAGTGCAGGCATAGCACAAAGAAGGACAATATTTTTACCACATGATCAAAGCGCCTGATGTGCATTTGCTCATGGAGCAAGATGTACTCTATTTCTTTATCGGCAAGTGTATTCGGCAAATAAATTTTTGGGTGAACAATTCCCATAACAAAAGGGGTATCTAAATGCTCTGCAAGATAGATATTATCTTTTTCATGAACGGCGTTCTTAAGGCGTTTTTGTAGTTTCATAAGAGAGACAATGCTATAAATCAATAAAATAGCAATACCCAAAAGCCAAACCATAGTACCGATGAAAATCCAAATTTGCAGAGGATTTACACTGGCAGTTGGGGTAGCCGCTGGCAGTAATTGATTTACAGTATGGTTGATTGCCGGGATGCCTGTGTCTATGGTTGGAATAGTTGCATAGATAATATCTTGGGAAATAGGGTTTGTCTTTGCAGGCGAGAGGCTAAACACACTCTCAAAACTGAAAGGATAGATCAGCCGAAATAGTACAACACCCCAAAGGGTATAGGATAAAATTTTAGGTGACTTTTTCAAGAGCAGCCTTGCCATAAGCACAAATAGAATCACAAAGCTTGCAGTAAAGCTCATATTAAGAATTTGCAAGAATATTTTCTCTAGCATAACTAACCCTCCCTGTGTTCATCAATTAGCCGCTGTATCTCGTATATTTCGTTTTTGCTTCNNAAGTTTCATTGAGAAATTGTTCTCCCTGCCCAGCCCTAAAATCAGCTTCAGACATCAATGCGGTTACTGTGCCACTTTTATTTTGAAATAACCTACGATCACATAAACGCCTTAGCATAGTGTAGGTGGTAGTTCGCTTCCAATTGAAGGCTTCAGCGCATAATTCGGTAAGGGTGCGGGAGCTGATAGGCTCATGCTTCCAAATTAGTTCGGCAAACTGCTGCTCCATCTCACCAAGTTTATATTGTTCCATATAATAAACCTCCTGTCGTA